>JADFSR010000046.1 GCA_022560615.1 Gemmatimonadota bacterium | reverse complement strand
TCCCATCTTCGTCGGGGAAGACCGAGAAGCACCTCCTCCTGTGTCTGATCCGTTCCTGTTGCGCTTCATCGCACCGGCTCAGCGTCTTCCACCCCCTCACCAGACGCTCCAGGTTGGCGGCCGAACCCGCACGGGCGAACGCGAGCAGCTCAGTTTCGGTGTCGGCTGTCGCTACGCGCGTCAACGCCCGCACTTTGCTGAACGACAGCTCTCCCCTGGCCATCGCCTCCGAGATGAGTGGCAGCTCCTCGAGCGCCCGAGCGGCCCTGACCTTCTCGTTCGCCGTACCGCGCATGATGCCGATCCGCCACGCGAGCCACTCGGCACACGAAGCGAAGCCCTCGTCCTCCCAGTCCCGGTGACGATCCGACCGCGCGAGAGCCGCCAGGAACTCACGGGTGGCGGCCGTGATCTCACCGAACAGCACAGCGACTCGGTCCATGCGCTCGTGGCGAGCGTCGGACGCTAGCTCACTCTTCCCCATCTCCCCTCCCATATCCAATTATGACAATGAGTTACGTCATAATATATGAGCTGGTTTTGGGACGTCCCCACGGGCCGCGAGAGCGCCAAACGGGGGTCGCCAGGGCATCGAGCGAGGGTCTACGGCCCGATGGAGCTCAGGCGCAGACCGACGTCGTTCAGGGGGGCACGAACACCGGCGTCTCGGACTGGCAGCACTGCGCTGGCTCGAATCCGTCCATGTCTGGATGGGACAGGTTTTCCACAGTCGCCACCCCTGTCCACTGGACGATCGCCCGCCCGGACCCGAACCGCTCATCGACCGACGCGGCGACCACCGCAGCGCAGTGCGGGCCGTGGCATGAGACGCCAAACACGTGGTCCGCAACGCGCTCATTGGCCACGACATACGTGGGGGACCAGCTCTCGCGGTCCGTCATGACCCACTAGGCCTAGGCCACGACTAAGGCCCGACTAGGTACTACGTAGGTGCTAGGGCCCTGCCGTAACCCCGTTCACGAGAGGAATCACCTCCTCCGCGAAGCGCTCCATCTCCTCATGCTGGGGCGAAAACTGAAGGAGGAGCAGGTCGAGGCCGGCGGCCTCGAACTCCATGATGCGCTCGGCCACCTGCTCAGCTGTTCCCACGAGTCCGCTTCGCAGCCCACGGTTCGATACCGAGTAGTCCTCGAGACTCACTCGACGCTCGAGCTGGGTGTTGCCGATCCAGTCCTGATAGTTCGCATATCCCTGAGCGCTCTGGCGCACATCTGTGATTCTGCTCACCTCCTGGCGAGCTTCGTCCTCGGTGGATCGTACGACCGCGAAGCCAGCAGCACCGAACACCATCGGTGGTAGTCCCAGGTCCTCTCGACGCGCTCGCATGTCGTTCACCTTGTCCGCGATCAGGTGCGGAGGATCACCGTGCGTCAGCCAGGCATCACACTTCTCCGCGATCAGGGCCTTCCCCGCTGGAGACTCGCCGCCGGCGTACAACGTGGGGCGCGGCCGCTGGAGCGGCTTCGGCTCGAGGATCGCCTCCTCGACCGAATAGAACTCGCCCGAGAAAGAGAAGACCGGCTCGGTCCACATGCCGTTCACCACCGTCAGCCACTCTCCTGTGCGCTCATAGCGCCTGTCGTGCTCGTCGAACCGGACGCCATACTTCCGCGCCTCTGTCGCCCACCAGGACGATACGACGTTGAGCGACAGCCGTCCCCCGCTGATGCGGTCGATGTTGGCGGCCTGTTTGGCCAGGAGCGCGGGCTCATGAAAGGTCGGCCGCACGGCGACCATGATCTCGAGCCGCTCGGTCACCGCGGCCAGGGCCGCCGCGGTGCTCCACGCATCGAGCGAAGGGGCGTCCATCCCCTTGATGTCGTTGAGGTTGAGCTCCGCCACCAGAGTGAGATCGAAGCCGATCTCTTCGCTGCGGCGGGCGAGGCGGCTCGTGTACTCCCAAGTCGCTTCCATGCCTTCGTCATCGACATTGCGGAGCCACCCCCCGAACACCGGCAGCCAGTATCCGAACCTCATCGCACACCTCCCGACAATGTGGGCACGAGCCCTGCCTCCAGCTCCAGCCAGTCGGCCAGCTTCGCGAACGCGTCGAACCCGACGACGTTCGGCGCGTCGGCGACGAAGTTCGAGAGCGCGTTTATGTCGTAATAGTAGAGCTGGCCGTCCCGGTCATCGATCATGTACTCGACGCCCCCGATCTCGATTCCGGATGCGGCCATGATTCGCTCGACCTGCGAGACGATCTCGGCGGGCGGCTGATAGCCCTCCACGCGGAGGCTGTTCTCGGCGGCATCGGCGGGACAGGCGGAGCGCTCCAACTGGGCTCCGTCCATGTCCAGGCAGACGTCAGCCGGACAGAGGTTGAACTCGGTTCCGTCCGTGTAGATGCGAATCGCGTACAGGAACCGGCCGTCTAGGATCTCGACGCGGACGATCCGTCCTCCCTCGGCCGGAATGTGCTCCTGCACCAGGGCCGTATGGTCGATGCCCAGATCTAGCTCGTCCACGGCGCCCTCGAGTTCCCCCAACGTCTCGAAGCGACGAATGCCCGCCCCACTCCCCCCGATATTCGGCTTGACCACTATGGGAAAGCGGAAGCCACGAGCCGCGCTGGGGGCGCCGGCAGCGTCGTGGATCACCCTCGTCCTCGGATAGGGCAGTTCCAGTCGCCCGAGCAGCGAGAGCTGGTAGGCCTTGGAGATCTCCGTCTGCCATGCCTGCCATCCATTGATGACCCGTACGCCCAGCCGCTCCAGGTGGGCCAGGTAATGCGATGTGAAGTGGATCGCGCTGCCCGCCTCCCTCAGGTACGCGGATGGACTCATTCGGTTGAACACCAAGGAGTACGGTGTTTCGGCCTCGCCTGCGTCGTAGCTCAGCGTGGTGGCGTTCAGCTCCACATACGGTGTCCCGCGTCGGTCCAGCTCTTCGAAGAGCGGCCTGAACCAGTCGGGGTGCTCGAAGTAGATCGCGAGGGATCGTTCGGCTGTGATGGGCATGATTGGGTACTTCCCGTCTCGTTTCTTGGGGCGTCGTCACGCGACACCTAGGCAACAAAAAAACCCGGCCCTCTCCGCGGAGAGAGGCCGGGGCGGTAGTCCGAGCTCAGCTCGGAACCCTTAGTCGTCCCTGTTCATGTACACGGACGCCCCGGCTCCCCTCCGAGGGGGAGGGTCATACAGATGCAACAGCACATCCGTGGGCAGATTTTGGGCGTCATGAAAATTCGTCAGCGAAAGTGTTGGGTTCCATTGGGTTACGGGCTCGCAGGCTACCCTCAAGCCGGACGCGTGTCAATACCACGTGCGTAGGCGCCCGCGTCCCTAGCTGTGGCTTCGAAATCGGCCTCGGCGTGACCGTGATCGTCACCTCCTCATCCGCATAGAGGGCGCCGTCATCGGCCCGGCCCCGAAGGACATAGGTGCCCGGCTCATCGAATGTGACCTGCACAACCCACCGGTCATCCTCCGGCGTAGGGGGCGCCTCCCAGAAGGGAGACCATGGCGAGTTCATGAACGCCCTCGAGTCCTCCCAGGGCTTGATCTGGATGGGCGCGAACGTTGCATGGTTCTCGCCCCGATACACGAACCACGTGAAATGGAGGCCCACTCTCTTCTGGACAGTGACGCGATTGGGTTCGTTGAGCGCGCGTCGCAGCGCTTGCAGCTCGGGGGAGATCTCCTCCTCTTCGTCCTCTTCCTCTTCCTGCCCGGCGTCCTCGGACGGGTCTTCCTCTGAGTCGTCGCCGGCCACGGAATCCGGCTCAGCGTCCGACGCTTCGGCTGCCGTCGCTTCTGCCGCTTCCCTCGCGGCGACCGCCCGTGCCCGGCGAGCCGCGCGAGTGATCGGAAGCCCGTCGTCGGTCACACGCGCAACGAGCGTGACGCTTTGGCCAACCAGGACGCGCCGCACTTGCGAGCCTTCGATCTCGATCATCGGCGCGACGTTCGAGCGTGTCTCAGGGTCGCTGCGGCCCGCCCCGAGCGCCCCGGTTTCGGACGCGATCACCATGTTGTCGATCAACAGGTCTTGCCGGAGCGTCGCGTACGCTCGCTTGGTCACTCCCTGGACGGTCAGCGTCCAGACCAGCTCCTGATCGCCAAAGTCGGCAGGGACCTGAACCTTGAAGATGAACCGGTTCCTGCGGGGCAGAAAATGCGACGGCTGGCCGCGATCCTCGGGTCCGGGCGAGAAGAAGTTGTCGGGCCCGGTGGAGACATCGACCTCTTCCAGCCAGTTCCGATTCATGTAGCCGAAAAGCAGGTTGTACGAGCCATCGGGGTTCGCTTCGAAGCCCTCGTACGCCGGGGAGACCGTCTGCCCCTTCGTATACGTCAGCTGGGCGTCGGCACGCTCATGGGTGAGCAGTACCGCGGTCAGAACGAGCAGGGACCGGAGGAATCGTGCCCCTCGCGCCCCCTGAACGGAAGTCCGATTCATGTGTCTTCCTTCATGGCCGAAGCGCATGCCTACCGCTGTGGTTGGCGCCCTGGTTCGCGGCCGACTCCCACGTCCTCCTTCTCGGCCACCGGGGAGGGCACGTCGATCGTCGAGAGGCACAGTGGACAGCCGATCACGTGGTCGTTCTTGGTCAGGTCGAAGAGCTCCCGTCGCGCGGCCATCTCTTCCATGAACTGTTCGTCCGACATCGTCACACGCATCCCGAGGTCGATGAACATGTTCGCAACCGATCGGTTGCCCGACCCCTGCCAGTTCCTCGGGTCCGTGATGTTGGTGTTGTTCGGCGTGTTGTCCATATAGCCGACGATGTGCAGGATCGTGCCCTTGGGCAGGAGCGGCTGATAGCCGTCCTCGTAGGTGTACGCGCGTACCCAGTTGTGGTCGTACCCAACGCAGCTGAGCGTCTCGACGTTGAAGCCCCAGATGGCCTCTAGGCACATGCGTTCGCCGGGTGCGTGCAGGTGCGGCTCGAAGGTGATGATCTTGGTGTGCTGCTCCAGCACCTCATAGGCGTGGAGCTCCTGGCCGTCTTCCATCGCCTCGATGTCGATGTCCATCGCGTTGCCGAGCGCGACAGGAGCTCGGCGGTACTTGGGCTCGTAGCCCTCCGGATGAAATCGGAAACCGATGAGCAGCTTCGCCGTCGTGTTGCGGCCGCTCGAGTGCAGGTGGATCGAGTTGGAAACCACGCTCGAGCCCGCCCTCAGCAGCCGGCCCCCCTCCGGGTCGAAGATATCCGCGTTCCGACCCACCTCGTGCACGGGCCACCCAACGGCCCCACCCGACCCGAACGTGCTCAGCGTCGGATCCTCACTGTCTGCGAGGACCCGCGTGCTCCAGATCATGTGGTGGAAGATGTAGCGCCGACCGACGGTTGCACGGCCGGTATCCGTGGGATCGATGTCGTTCACCTCCCGAATCTCGACGGACTTCACCCAGCGATCCTGCTCGAGCGGGATCGGTACGCTCTTGATCTCGCCCCACCAGTCAGGGGAGCCTGCCTCCATGAAGATCTCTTCCGTCTCTACGATCAGGTCCGGCTCTCCGGCCGTCCAAAAGTCGTTGTTCTCGAAGTTCAACGGAGTGGGCAGGTCCGCGGGATCTCCTTCCGGGGCGCCGTTGTCCGCCCACGCGGCGATGGTCGCAAGCTCTTCGTCGCTCAAGGAGGGATCGTACTTGTAGTGCTGGATGCCGATGTCCTTCTCCATATACCAGGGAGGCATCGCGCCCGCACGATCGCGGATCGCCGTCTTCTCCCTGATCCGGCTGGCCCACCGCCGGACCTGGCGGTACGTCACAAGCGGCATGGGTGCCACGCCTGCGGGGCGATGACAGTTCTGACAGCTCCGCTGGAGAATGGGCGCGATATCCCGGCTGAACGTCACCTGGTCCGACGAACCCTCCTGAGCATCGACGGCGCTCGGAATCGCGAGAGCGAAGATCGCCGGGGCGAGCACGACCAGTCCCCAGACGTGGTTCCACCTCATCATGACATGCGTCATTTCCAGCACCTCCGGAGGACAGACGACCAACGCTCAGCATCCCAGCGAAATGCCACTCCAAACTAGGGCGGGTCCGCGGGGGGTGTCAAAGCGCGGAGCGCTGGTCATTTCCAAGCCGAAGCGTCATTCTTCGGGTCCGCTACGAATCTCTGGATCAGAGGAGGCTCGTGACCCCTTCCATGCGGGCGCTCGCGCTGCTCACCGTCTTGCTGCTCGCGGCTTGCGGTAGTGACGACGACGATGGCGACGATGGTCCGATGGCTCCCGGGGACGCCGCCGGATTCGACCCCAACGTACCGCCCGTGACGACCGGAAGCTGGTATCGGCCCGGGACTTCGACCACCTGGCAGTGGCAGCTCCAGGAGACGCTGAACACATCGTACGACGTCGATCTCTACGAAGTCGATTTGTTCGACACGCCAACCGCGACGATCCAAGCGCTGAAGGATGCCGGGCGCGCGGTGCTCTGCTACTTCTCGGCCGGGTCGTGGGAGGACTTTCGCAGCGACGCGAGCACGTTCCCCTCGGTCGTCCGCGGTAACGTCTACAGCGGCTTCGAGGACGAACGCTGGCTCGACATCCGCTCGGAGACGGTCCTGACCCTCATGAATACGCGGCTCGACCTCGCTCGTCAGAAGGGGTGCGACGGAGTGGAGGCGGACAACGTCGACGGCTTCAGCAACAACACTGGCTTCCCTCTCACGGCCTCCGATCAGCTCGGTTTCAACCGGCGGTTATTCAACGGCGCGCACGAGCGGGGCCTCGCAGTGGCGCTCAAGAACGACGGAGATCAGGCCGCCGCGCTGATCGCCTACGTGGACCTCAGCGTGAACGAGCGCTGCCACGAGCTGGGCGAGTGTGGCCAGTTGGAGGCCTTCATAACGGCCGGCAAGCCCGTGCTGAACGCCGAGTACCTCTCCGACTACGTGTCGGACTCGGGCGCCCGCGACGCCATGTGCAGCCAGGCACGCGGCCGTGGCTTCCACACGCTCGTGCTGCCCGAGGATCTGGACGACTCGTTCCGTTTCACGTGCGACGACAGTACATGACGGACTGGGAAGAGGAGTCATCGGCCATGGACTCGCGGAAGCGTCCCACGGATGAGAACGCGTCGCCCTCAACGCGCACCGTACGATCCGGCGTGCTCCTGGCCACCCTCATTTGCATCTCGGTCGTGACCGCACCGACCGCCGACGCACAGTCGACCCCGGAACCCGGCCAGCAAGTCGCCCTCGTCACGGGATCTACCAGCGGGTTGGGTCGTGAGCTCGCGTTGAGGCTGGGGGCGATGGGCACGCACGTCATCGTCCACGGCCGCAATCGTCGCCGCGGGATGGAGGTCGTCGCGGCGATCGAGAGCGAAGGAGGCAGCGCCCGCTTCTACGCCGCGGACCTCGCGTCGCTCGAGCAGGTCCGCAGGTTCGGTGAGGCAATCCTGAGCGACTACGGGAAACTCGACCTTCTGATCAACAACGCCGGCATCGCGTTCGGGACCGAGAGATCCGTTTCTGAGGACGGCCACGAGCTGCACTTTCAGGTCAATTACCTGTCACATTTTCTGCTCACCAGGATGCTTCTGCCTCGGCTCCGTGAAAGTGCCCCCTCACGCATCGTCAACGTTTCATCGGGTGCTCAGCAGGCGATCGATTTCGACGACGTGATGTTGGAAAACAACTTCACCGGGGGACGGGCATACGCGCAGAGCAAACTCGCGCAGATCTTGCACACCTTCGATCTCGCGGAAGAGCTCGACGGTACCGATGTGATCGTCAACGCGCTGCACCCGGCCACCCTCATGGACACGCCGATGGTGCTGAGCGCCGGGGTCACACCGAGGGCCACGATCGATGAAGGAGCCAATGCGGTGATGCAGCTCGCGACCTCACCGGACATCGGGAGCGGCGGTTACTTCACTGGCCTCCGGCCCGCCCGTGCAAACGCCCAGGCGTACGACGAAGAGGCTCGTGCGAAGCTCAAGCGGCTGAGTGAGGAACTGATCGGGAAGCGTTGAGCTAGGCGTAGCGAGACGACAGCTTCTCGTTGTCATGTTCACTCACTGCCTCTCGTGCACGGCCAGGCTTCCCGAACCGGGCGTCATGGACCACCCCGTGCCTGGGGACCGGATCGCCTACGATCCCGAGCGGGGCCGGCTGTGGTCGGTCTGCGGGACGTGCCGCTCGTGGAGCCTGGCCCCCATCGAGGAGCGCTGGGAGACGGTGGAGGAGCTGGAAGGCATTGTCACGCGCAGGCACGTGCGGCGGGGGCGGGCGCGGACGCGTCTCCTGTCCCGCACCGACAACATCGCGCTCTTCCAATTCGAGCGGCTCGAGATCGTCCGCATCGGCGACTCGAACCGCCTCGAGGAGGCGGCATGGCGCTACGGCCGAGACGCCCGGGAGCGCTGGCTCGCCGCCAGTAGCGTCGGCGCCAGTAGCTTAGGCGTAAGGAGCGCGGTGACGTTGGGCGCGGCCTTCGTCGGAGGCGTGGTGACGCGGACGCTGCCTTGGCGCTACGCCTTCCAGAATCCTACGGAGGTGCGGCGTTGGCTCAGGTTCGGCGCCTGCGCCTGGTCGGGTCGCCAGCAATGTCGGATCTGCGGGTTTTCGATTCGGCGGCTCTCGTTCTTCGACCGAAAGATCCTGATGCTCCACCCTCAGAAGGATGAGCATATCGGGCCCGCGCTCTCGCGGCAGTGTCCCTCCTGCAAAGATGTCCTCGAGGGGGGACTGCATCTGACGGGTTTGGCGGCCGAGCAGACGCTGCGGCGCGTGCTCGCCTACCAGCACTTCGCAGGTGCCACCAGGCAGGATATCGAAGCGGCCACGAACCTCATCGAGCGTGAAGGCCAGACACAGTTGGTGGGGGTCCTCTTGCGATTATCCAATCAACTCGGGGACATGCCTCCGGTGGGCGCGATCGCTCTGGAGGTGGCCGCAAACGAGGCACGAGAGAGTCGATTGCTCCGTCTGGAGATGGGATCGCTGGAGCAATACTGGCGCGAGGCGGAGGCGCTGGCCTCGATCGTGGATGGTGAGCTGACCTGGATGTCGGGGGTCGAGCGCCTGCGGCTGAGGGCGGTGGGTGGGCTGTGAGGCCCGCCCGGGTTCAGGCAGCCGTGGCCGCACTCCAGGCTCTGAAACAACGCTAGGCCGATTCGATCACCGCGCAGCGGCATCCTGCTTTTGGCGGCGGCGCGCGGTCAAGCCGTTCCAGCGTCTCCCGAAGCGTCGACCGTAGCGCCCGAAGTTCCTTGAGCCGTTGCTCTACCTCCGTGAGGCGTGTGGAGACGGTCGCGTGCACATGCTCGCACGGTGGCCGGCCGCCTGAGGAGATCTCCAGGACCTCGCGCACGTCGCTGAGCTTGAGCCCTAGCGCTTGCGCCTTCTTGATGAATCGTAGGTCGTCGACGACCTCCGGTCCGTAGTCCCGGTAACCGCTCGGCGTGCGGTCTGCGAGAGGCAGCAGTCCTTCACGCTCGTAATACCTGATGGTGTCGGGGGTCACTCCCACCGACTTCGCGAGCTCTCCAATCCGCATTTGGTGTCCTCCAAGTGTAGCGCGACACATCTTGGAACCTTGGAGCCTAGACAAAGGTTATTTCCTCAGCAAGGGCGGTACTCCGGAGCCCAATTTCCAGGACCATGGAGGGTCTTGACTTTGGAGTGGACTACAAGGTTTACATTGGCTAAAGGGCGGAATGACCGGGAGAGTCGGATGACCAACGTGAAAGACGTGTTGCTCGACCTGGGCTACGGGCTCGCACGTCCTGCTGTCCTTTGGGGCGGCTGGTGCCTACCTCGCCGGGTTGCTGGGATGGATGATCACGGCCACACTGCTGATCGGCCTACTGCGTGGGTCACTCGCGGGAGGGCTGCTGGGGAGGGGGGCGGGGGGCTCACGCAGGACCGGGGCCGCAGTGGGCTAAAGCGCGTCTGCGAGCCCGAGTTTGAGACTGCGAACCGAAGTGGGCGGCATGTGATTCAGTGAAGGAAGGGACGAGGTAACACGCATCACCCTGGAGAGAAACATGACTCTGAGAGTCTCATCAGCACTCCTCGCGAGCACCACCCTGGCCGCGGCCATGGCGCTGACCCACCCAGCGTCCGCTTCGGCGCAGATGGACATGTCCTGCATCGTGCGATCCGACATGGTGCCCATCGAGGGGCGCGCGAGCCCCCTCGATTCCCTGACGTTCCGAGTGGCCGGGCAAGAAGTGAAGATCTGCTACGGCCGCCCGTCCGCCCGGGGACGGACGATGATCGGTACCGGGTCGGCAGAGGGCCCCATCCAGATGGGCGAGGTCCCCTTCGGGAAGATCTGGCGCACGGGGGCAAACGAAGTCACGCTCCTGCGCACCCCGATCGCCCTCTCCATCGCCGGGGTGACGGTGCCAGCCGGCACGTATTCCATCTACACCGTTCCGGGCCCGACCGAATGGGAGATCATCGTGAATCGCTCCTACTCGCAGTGGGGAATGGAAAGCCTTTACACGGACGAAGTGCAGGCGCAGGAAGTCGGGCGAGGAAGAGTGTCGAGTGAAGCCATGGATGCTCATGTGGAGACGTTCACGATCCGCGCGGAGGATGTCGCAGACGGAGACCTCCAGGTGGTCCTCGAGTGGGAGCGGACGCGCGTGTCCGTCCCTGTTGCGGCAATCAGAGACTAGACGACCGCGTTACCGTTCACGCGCTTCGTGCGCTTAGCGTAGTGAGAACGCGGGACCGATAAACCGTTCGATTCGATCGGGAGATGAAGGAATGTTGAGAAGACTGATGTTGGTGATGGGTGTGCTCGCATTGGGTGCGGGCCCTGTGCTCGCACAGGCCTCCGGTTCCGAACGCCCTGAGGTCGGGTCCAGCGATCGAGTCCCGGATGTCGTGCTGAGGGTCGACGGGCTCGCATGCCCATTCTGTGCGGCCGGGCTCGAGAAGAAGCTGGAGGCGCTCGATGACATCGCCGACGTCGACGTGAAGCTCGACGATGGCGAGGTCTACCTCTTCCTGAAAGCTGACCGGTCCGTCAGCGACGCGGCGCTGGAAGAGGCCGTCAAGCATGCGGGATTCGCTCTTCGCACCATCCAGCGTCGCGAGCAGGTGGCAGGAGGGTGAGCCCAACGGTCGCCGGATGGCGGGAGGGCCTAACGGCGGCCGCGCCGGTCGCGGTACTCGGAACACTCGTCTGCTGCGCAATCCCGATCACTCTCGTCTCGTTGGGCGCGGGCTCCGTAGTGGCCTCCTTGGTCTCCTCCGCCCCATGGATCGTAACTCTGAGTCGGTATAAGGAGTGGGTCTTCGCTATCTCCGGCCTCCTGCTGGTGGCCAACTACTGGGCGTTGTTCCGGTCCACCGGCGCCGCTTGTGAGCCAGGGGGCGTATGCCACCCGAGCCACCGCCTTGGCCGATGGATGAGAAGGGTGTTCTGGTCCTCGACCGTTCTCTACGGGGTCGGCTTCGCGGCCGCCTATCTCTCACTTCCGGTCGCCCAGCTCTTGGGCTACTGAGCCTCTCGGCTACCGCCCGCCAGCCGGGCAGCGAACCACCTCCACCAACTACTTGAGGACGACGCCGCGCCTGCGGCGCAGCGGGAGCGACATGCGAATACAACGATCCTACTTCATGATCGGGCTGCTCCTACTGGTAGCGGACGCAACGCCCGGACTTGCCCAGACTGCCGGGCCCCAGTTGCGATTGGGAACCGGTGACCGACTCGGCGCGGCCACGGTACTTCGGCACGAGCCAATCTTCGGTGTCGGACCGCACACGACGTGGCGCGGTGGGTGGGGCGTCGAGGTCGAGATAGAGTCCGTGGGAGAGGAGACGATGCTTCCGGTGGAGGTGCTCTACGGTGTGACCGAGGAGCTCACCGTGACGGCCGTGCTCCCGTTTGCCACTCCTGCGGCAGGCGGGGACCTCGGGGAAGTGGGCCTGAGGGCGAAATGGCGCTTTGCGACGCGTTTCTCCCCAGGGCAAATGGATGCGTTGGCCATTCTCGGCGGCGTGGCGTTCCCCCGCAGCACAGCCGACGGGGCACCGAAGGGGGGGGCCATCACCATGCTGGGCCTCGCCATGGGCCGCGAGTCGCGGAGGTGGTACTACTTCGCGGGCGTCAGAGGCATCGCCCGCCTGTCGGACGAGGGCTTCGATCCCGGGGATCGCCTGGCCGTCAACATCGCCTGGGGGATTCGCCCCCGGAGGACCGAGTACCTGGCTCCCGACCTGGTGCTGCTGGTGGAAGCCAACGGTATCGCGGAAGGCCGCAGCCGCGTCGGCGAGGCCTTCGTCGGCACGAGCGGGGGCCGCCGTCTGAGCCTCGCGCCAGCCGTCCTCTTCAGCATCCGCAACGTGATGCTCAAGGGAGGCGTGAACATCCCCGTGTGGGAGGACTTCAACGATCCCGCCCGATCGGCCCCGACGGAGATCATCGCCGCCGTCGAGGTGCATTGGTAGAGAAGCCGACTGCACGCCCCACCTCCCACTCCTTCCAGAGCGAATACGCCGCCGGAATCACCATCAGCGTGAGGACGGTGAAGGAAACCATCCCGCCCACCATCGGCGTGGCGATCCGTTTCATGACGTCCGCCCCGGCGCCGTGCCCCCACAGGATCGGAAGGAGGCCAGCGATGATCGCGGTGACGGTCATCATCTTGGGTCGCACGCGCTCCACAGCTCCGAACTCCACCGCGGCGTCGACATCCGCACGGTCTCGGAGCGTGCCGGCTCTCCGCCGTTCGTCGTGCGCCTGATCGAGGTAGATGAGCATGATGACCCCCATCTGCGCAGCGACACCGGCGAGGGCGATGAATCCGATCGCCGTCGCGACGCTCATGTTGTAGCCGAGGGCCCACATGATCCACACGCCTCCCACCAGCGAGAAGGGGAGTGACAGGATGATGAGGCTCGCCTCGATGAGGCTCGAGAACTGGAGGTAGAGCAGCAAGAAGATGATGGCCACGGTGATCGGAACCACGTAGGTGAGGCGCTCCTTGGCGCGCTCGAGCGCCTCGAACTGGCCTGACCACACCAGCGTATAACCCTGGCGAAGCTCCAACTCGTCTTCCAGAAGTGCCCTGGCCTCCTGCACATATCCCCCGATGTCCCGACCTCGAACGTCGATGTAGACAATGCTGTTGAGGTTCGCGTTCTCGGACTTGATGAAGGGTGCGCCCTGAACAAACTCGATCCGCGCGAGCTCGCCGAGGGCGACCTGTGCTCCGGCGGGCGTGGCTACCAGGACGTCGCGGACGCTCTCCGGGTCATCCCGGAAGTCCCGAGCGTAGCGGACCAGGACGCCGTAGCGCTCGCGCCCCTCGACCACCTCTCCCGCCGGCATGCCGCCGACCGCACCCTGAAGCGCGGCGAGAACCTGTCCCGACGTGAGCCCGTGCCGCGCAGCCGCCTCGCGATCCACGGTGATGTCCAAGTACCGGCCACCCCGCGTGCGCTCCGCGAAGACGGAGCTGGTGCCCTGGACACGGGGCAGCAGCTCCTCGATGTCACGGCCCAGCTCATCCAACACCGCCAGGTCCGGGCCGAAGATCTTGATCCCCACCGGAGTCTTGATCCCCGTCGCCAACATGTCGAGTCGATTCTTGATCGGCATCGACCACATATTCGCCACACCGGGCGTACGCACCCTCGCGTTCATCTCGGCGACCAGAGAGTCGTATGTGACACCATCCCGCCACTCGTCCTCCGGCTTGAGGATCGCGATGGACTCGAGCATCGACATGGGAGCCATGTCCGTCGCCGACTCGGCGCGGCCGACCTTCCCCCACACCGATGCCACCTCCGGAATCGCCGCCATGGCGGCGTCGCGTTGCTGGAGAATCGCCTTTGCCTGGGCCGTGCCGATGGAAGGCTGAAACGACGGCATGTCCATGATGGACCCCTCGTTGAGGGGTGGCATGAACTCACTTCCGAGCCGTGACCACGGCCAGACGGTCACGGCCAGAGCCAATGCACCCACGCCGAGCGTCGGCCACCGGTAGCGCAGGACGCCGCGGACGAGAGGCCGGTAGACGGCGATCATCGCTCGGTTGAGCGGATTGCGGGTCTCCTTTGGGACGCCACCCCGGATGAACAGCCCCATCAGGACCGGTACCAGTGTGACCGAGAGCAGGGCGGCAGAAGCCATCGACAGCGTCTTGGTCCACGCCAGTGGCTTGAAGAGGCGACCTTCCTGCGCTTCGAGCGCGAAGACGGGCAAGAACGACAACGTGATCAGGAGCAGCGACGTAAAGAGGGCCGGCCCCACCTCTTTGGAGGCGCGGAGCACGAGATCCCAGTGCGCCCTTGTGTCCCGCATATATGAGCAGACATTCATGTGTCTAGCCGCGACGGAAAGCCACTCATCGGCGTGACCGACACCCACTCTCCCCGGCCGAGCCACCACATGATGGACGCCCCTCTCTGCGACATTCCGCTCGTTCACGAAGATGCGGTGGAAGCCGCGCTCCGCGGCCGAGCAGGTGAAGACCAGATTACGTACCTCGCGGACACGTTCCAAATGCTGGCGAGCCCGACGCGATTGCGCATCGTAGAGGCGCTCGCCGTGGGCGAGCTGTGCGTTTGCGACCTAGCCGTGGTCGCGGGAGTCAGCCAGTCGGCTGTGAGCCACCACCTGGGCCAGATGAGGCAGATGCGGATCGTGCGGTATCGTAAAGAGGGCCGCTTGGCGTACTACCGACTCGACGATCCGCACGTGGAAACTCTGTTCGAGACCGGGCTGGAACATGTCCGTGAAGCAAGCGGCGGAGAGGAGCGATGACGGATCCTCGAGCGGACCCGACTGGAGGCGTGACGTCGGTGCGCTTCCACGTCGCCGACATGGACTGTGCGAGCTGCGTCCAAAAGATTCAGGACCACCTCCTCAAATTGAATGGCGTTCTGAGCACCGAGGGGAGCCCCATCGCCCGAACGCTCACAGTGGGGTTGGACCTGAACCTGACGAGTCGCGACCAAGTGCGAGAAGAGGTGGGGCGCCTTGGATACGTGGCCAGGCGCATGGACGAGCACGACGACCCTCCGTCCGCCAGCAAAATATGGACCGGTAAACAGGCTCGCATCGCCTACGCTTCGCTCGGAGTCTTCGGGCTCGCCTTGCTCTCGAAGGCGATCGGTCTCACGCCCCCAGTCTTGGTCGTCCCCTTCCGGACGCTCTATCTGCCCGACCTCCTGCTGCTGACATCCGCGCTCGTGGGTGGGTGGAATTTCTTCCCAAAGGGTCTCAGGGCGGCACGGGTCCTCGCCCTGGACATGAACTTCCTGATGACCATCGCCATTCTCGGGGCTCTGGGCATCGGGGAATTCACCGAGGCCGCCGCGATCGCGTTTCTCTTCGCGTTCGCTGAGCTGCTCGAGAGCTACTCGGTGGACCGGGCACGGGCCTCGGTGGAGGCGCTCATGGACCTCGCCCCCGATAGCGCTCGCGTCGTCCGTGGAGAGCATGAGGTCACGATTCCCGCAGTGGAGGTCGTGACCGGAGACATGGTTCTTCTTCGACCGGGCGAGCGCGTGCCAGCCGACGGCACTGTCGAGGAGGGCGCGTCGGCAGTGGATGAGTCGCCGATCACGGGCGAGTCCATCCCAGTGGACAAGGCTCAGGGTGATGCGGTCTTCTCCGGCACGATCAATCGCAGTGGGTTCTTGCGGATCCGGGCGACGCGACCGGCGACTGAGAGCGCGCTGGCGCGGATCGTGCGATTGGTTGAGAGCGCTGAAGCGAACAAGAGTCCGACGGAGCAGTTCGTAGAGCGGTTCGCCCGCTACTACACGCCGGCTGTGACGGTTGCCGCTGTTCTGGTGATGATCGTGCCACCGGTCCTCTTCGGTGCCTCCTTCAGCCTGTGGTTCATCCGTGGCTTGACCCTCTTGGTCATCGCATGTCCATGCGCCCTAGTGATTTCAACCCCGGTCGCGGTGGTGAGCGCCGTGAGCGCAGCGGCACGGAATGGGGTGCTCATCAAGGGCGGCAGGTACCTGGAGGCGATGGGCGGCGTGGAAGTCGTGGCCGTGGACAAGACAGGCACGCTGACGCTTGGCCACCCACGGGTGGTAGAGATCCGTTTACTCGGTGACCTGTCCGAGGAGGAAGTGCTCGCCAGCGCCGCCGCGATAGAAGCCCGTTCCGAGCATCCCATCGGCAAGGCCATCGTGGATGCCGCGAGCCAGCGGCGTGCCGTTCTCGACCGACAGGTCGTCACCGACTTCTCGGCGGATCCTGGCCGCGGTGCAAGGGCACGCCTCGACGGTGTGGACTACGTCGTTGGGAAGCCCTCGCTACTGGTTGCGGAGGGTCCTGATCGCGCCTTGGCAACGGAACTAGCGGTCGGCGGACGCACCGTCGTCGGACTCACGAGGGAGGGCGATCTGCTCGCGTGGTTCGCCCTCGCTGACGAGCCCCGGGAAGCGGCCTCGACCGCCTTCAGGGCCTTGCGTAGAGCAGGCGTCGGGCGCGTCGTCATGCTTACCGGAGACAACCAGGAAACCGCCGAGGCGATAGGGAGCAGAGTCGGCGTGGACGAGGTGAGGGCCAGCCTTCTCCCCGAGGACAAGGTCGACGCGGTCAGGCAATTGGAGGCGCGTCACGGTGCGGTAGCGATGGTGGGCGACGGGGTGAACGACGCGCCCGCGCTCGCTGTCGCCACAGTCGGCATCGTCATGGGGGCGGCCGGAAGCGACACGGCGCTGGAGACGGCCGACATCGCGCTCATGGGCGACGACCTGACTCGGCTGCCCTACCTGTACTCTCTGTCGCGCCGGGCCCGGCGCGTGATCCGGCAGAACATTGCCGCGGCTATCGTGATAAAGGCCATTCTGGCGATTGGTGTACCGCTGGGAATGGTCTCGTTGGTGACCGCCGTGCTGCTCGGCGACATGGGGGTGTCGCTGGGCGTCACATTGAACGCGCTTCGGCTAGGGACCGTCTCAGCTGGTCGCTAGTGCGGAATGTCTCCGGCCGTGCCCTTCCTGCCCACCCGCAGCGCCATCATCCATCCGGTAGCGACCATCGTCAGAACCGCCAATTGGAGCGCTGAGAGCATGATCGTATCGAAGACGGGATTCCCGGTGAACCCGAACGTGTGATACAGCAGGAAGGGGCCGAAAGCGCGCCAGATCGCCGGGCGGCGCTGAATCACCTCGCCGCTGACCTGTGAGATGTGGACGTCGGAATCGTCGGGGTCCGCAAAGCGAAAACGGTACGTCGGAATCCTGGCGTTGAAGTCCATCCAGTACTCCGTGGACTCCTCAGCCTCGCCGACCGTCTCCCCCTGCACGACGGACTCTCCGGCGACCCTCGCAAGGTCGGCCGTCAGCCGCTCCAGGCGGTCGCCGCTCTCCGCATCGATGAGAACGCCTTCCGCGTTCCGAGACTCGAACACCAGCCAAAACCGCCGATCGCCGATCGCGCGCCACTCGTAGCGCTGGATCGGGTGGGCTCCTTCGCGAAGCTCCGGCGGTACGTGAGCGGCAATCTCCGCCACCGACGCTGGTACCTCGTCCACCTTGATCCCGCCGGCCCACTCCGTCTCGAAGGAGCCTTGGCCTCGGAAGCGTGGTTCGATGAGCCCCAGATTGAACCAGAGATACGCGCCGACGAGCATCTGCGTCGCGAGCAGGAACCCGGCAAACGGAGCGAGTCGGGCGTGGATCCGCCGAGAGGTTCGCACGTGGTCCGTCCAACGCCGACGGGCCTCACGGCGGTCCCACCACAGGAAGTAGCCCAGCGACACGAGCAAGAGCCCCATGCCCATGAGGCTGTAGAGGAGGGTCGTGAACAGCCTCAGATTGTCGCCCCACTGCCAAACGTGCACGCTCTTGTAAGCGCGCTCGAACCAGGCGGCGCCTGGATCCGTTCGCCGCAGGGTGCGCCCCGAGGCGCGCGTAAGCACCAGTTCCGAGGGCTGCGCCCCCTCCATCTCAAACGAGACGACTGGGACACGGTCGCGCGTGTAGTAGCGATTGAACTCCGCGTCATCGCGAGCATGGCCTACGCGTGTACCCGCGAGCTCCCCGTCGGCGATCGCGCGCACCATCTCCGTCGGGAGCGGGTCTAGCCGGTCGCCCGAGCGCGCATCATACGCTCGCTCGACTTCGAAGGGCCCCGGCTTCACGACGTACACCGGCCGACCGGCCAGCGCTTCTAGACGAAGCCAGTACACGCGATCCAGACCGTCCGCGGCAGCGTTCCGGAGGATCGCGGATGGTGGCAGAAGGTCCATCGCCTCGAGCCGGACGTCCTCGACGTGGTAGGATTCCAGTTCGTATACGCCCTGGAGCCCGTTCGGTAGGGCGAGCGCGACGCCGTGGAGGACCGCCGAGGAGATAATCCAGCCCAAGATCGGAATCGTAGCCGCCATCCCTAGGATGCGGTGCGTCCGGGAGAGACGAAGACGTGTGGCAGAGTTCATGACACCACGACGAGAATGCTCAGGCCCTCAGCGACGAGCACCTGTTTGAACGCCCGCTTGGTTGAGAATCCCGCCCGTAGGAGCGGCAGCATCCCCAGGGCGAACCCGAACACGAACCCCAGAGTGACCGCCAAGGACATTGTGCCCAGGCGGGACCAACCTAGAGACACCCCGATAACGACGCCGACGACCTCTCCGACACCGCATCCGGCTAGGCAATGGACAGTCGCGCTCGTCGCCAGGCCTACTCGGTTGGCGACCGGCTCGGCAGTGGATTCGTCCCCGGCCGCCGGTGAAGACCACGCCGACGCCGAGGATCATGGCCACGCTGACGCCGAGGATCATGACGACGCCGATGGGCATCATGATGACGGCGGACACGGCACCATGGTCCTTCTCGACGAGCGTGGGCGACGAGCATGACCTCCACGTTGCCGATCGAGCTGCGCGGCGAATGGGAGATGGCGTGCTTCCTCACCGGGCACTATCGCAGAGGCATGCACGGTACCCTCACCGTCTACTGAGCCCAGCGGGGCCGACTGAGGCGCGAGCACTCGTGCTTCAGTCGGCAGCTTCCCAGACGAAGGTCGCCCAGTGGACGTCCCAGTCGGCACCGGAGCCATCGGGCGCAGGCACGATGTGCAGCGCACGGACGTTCCATAGGCCCGACTGAATGTCGACCTGGAATTCCCCGAGAGCATCGGTCTCGAACGGGACGTCGCGGTGTGCCGACTCGGCGTCCATGGACGCGGCGACGCTGGCGTGCCCCCTGGCGTGAGCGAGAGGCTCACCCAGGAAGAGCATTCTGAAGCGCAACGTGGAGGACGCGGCGGCCGGGTCGGTGAGTGGAACGAACTCGAGCGGATGGCCGGCGAGCCGCTCGAAGGCTCGCGGGCCTCCGTCTCCGACCTCGACCAGAGTCTTCGCGTACTTCGCGTACCGCCGCGTGATGCTATCGGTCGGCAGCAGCCCGTCGCGCTCAAATCGTCTCAGCGCTTCAGGTGCGCCTTCGAGCTCGATATAGCGGCGGAAGCTCTCGGGCGATTCGGGGATAATCCGCGGGTGGATCGCAACGGTCACCAGCGCCTGCCCTTCCCGTTCGGGCCGGTGCCGGATCAACAGGGAGGTTCCGCCGACGCTGAGCCCGACGATGTCCTGGTCGTCATGGGCCGTTAGGAGCCGCGCGCTCGCGACGCGATCCACTGTCACAGCGCTCAGGCTGGTTGGAAAGGTGCTGCTCGTTTGGCCGCTCACCAGCAGCTGATCCCCAGGGGAGAGCCGGAACGAGTGCGGCACGAGCCAAAAGTCGTGGGACAGCGCCGGAGTGGCGAGCAGGATCGCGAGCAGCACCGCGGCGGCGGCGGTCGTGAGCCGCCTCATCGTGGGCTTCAACCGCCGCCGCGCCTCCTCGGGATCTCCAGATCGGTGCGATCAGTGATGCGGAACGCGAAGTCCACGGTGTGGACCTCCGTCTCCTCGCCTTTCTGAAAACTGAGAACGGACTCGTACTCGCCGGCTTCCGTGAAGATGTGGCGGGTTTGATATTGGCCGGCATTGCCGCGCACGCCGCGGACGGCATACGGCCCGAACTCCTCGCCGTCCCGCGTGATGACGACCTTGGCCTGCCTGAACTCCGTGTAGGGCTTGTCATCGGCCAGTGAACTGACACGCCAACGCAGGAACTGCATTTCTTCGGTGAGCGCCGGTTCCGGCTCCGCGCCGAACACTATGGCCAGTCCCGCTACTTCCTTCCTTTCGTGAAACCGCGCGGTGTTGCTCGTGGACGCCGCCGTCAGGGCCATCGAGCCCAGCGCCATTCCGACAATAAGACCCGCAAACTTGGTGTGACGTCGCATGTACGCCTCCATTGTGAGTGGTTCTCTGCTCCGCAGATTACGGACGTAGCACCAACATGGCTCCACCGCCACCAGCGAGCCCGATCAAGAGGCCGATCAGGCCCCACTCGATGCCAGCCCGGGAGCGCTCGATGGGAAGCTCTTCGGCGCTGGCCGCCATGCCACCCATCTCGTCGTGCCCGTCCTCCGCGGCATCCTCGCCCTCATCGTGGGAAGCGGGGCTCGCGGTCAGAACCGTCAGGTCGAGACTCGCCACAAGGTCACCGTCGGACGCCAACGCGACCAGCCGGTACTGCCCCGGGCGGACGTCGCCCGGGATGGGGAGGTCGATCTGGAAGGTCCCGTCCGCCGCGGGAGTGATGTCGCGCAGCTCGTACTCGGCGAGGGGTCCACGGAGCAGCAGAGTCGCCGCCTCTCCCGCCACGAATTCCTCTCCGCGGAGCTCCAGTTTGGCGCCAGCCTCGATCGCCGAGGTCGGGCTCTTGAGTACAGCTGTCGGATGGACCGCCGCGCCCATGGCCAAGGCTGTAACGGCGGTCAGCAAGCTCGCTCGTAAGGTACGCATGTTCAGGTCACTCCTTTCTCTCTGTCGTAGAGCGGTGCCACGAGGAAATAGTCATCAACTGTGCATCCTACATCCCGATGTGCTGCTGGGCCTCGCCGAACACACCGTAGAGCCACAGCGCAGTCACGGCCAGGCCGAGGGCGATCCCGGTCCAGCGGACTCCACGACCGCTGGTCTCTTCCGAACCCCTGTCGAGAAGGGGTACCGCCCCGAGAAAGGCGAAGACGATGGTGGGCCCGAGGATCATCCCCCACACTCCCAGCAGATTCTCGAGCCCATAAACCCAGAGGACTGGCCAATGAGGCTTGGTGATCTCGACACCCGCAACGGCGGCATACCCCAGGTCCTCGGGCGCCACGACCGCGAGCACACCGACCAGAGCCCAGGTCAGAAGCCCCAAGCCGGTGAGCTTGACGGCGTGTCGCCGGAACGCTGTGCTGCGCTCGCCCGGCGCGTCGATCCCGAGTTGCCGGATCAGCCAGAAGTGCAGGCCCATGAGCCCGATGACGGCGAGCGGGAGCAGGGATGTGTGGAGTGAGAAGATCCGCGGTAGCAGCGGTGTGCTGAGCGTGAAGTCCTCTGTGAAGAACTGGCCGATGACGCCGGTCAGATTCCCGCCCGCGACGAAGTGCGCCAGCGCTTCGAATCCTTCCTGGTCGTAGCGCAGTGCGGCGCCCGTGACCAGCAACAGGAAGAGCAGACCCGCCATCCCGACGCCGGCCCACCAAGTCGCCTCCCGGGGCCGCCGGTAAGAGCGGCGCGCAAACACCAGCACCAGGTGAAGCACCACCGTGATGACGACGCCGCTAGAAGCCCAGTGGTGAAGGCTGCGCACCCAGTCTCCCATCGGCGCTCTCGTGATGATGTAGAGCACGCTGTCGTAGGCCCCGCTCGGGCTCGGGTTGTAGAACTGAGCGAGGTAAAGGCCTGTCAAAAAGAGGAGCGCCAAGAAGAACGCCGTGAGGCCGCCGAGCATGTAGGCGGGCTTCATCGCGCCGTCGGGGATCCGGTAGTCGAGTCCCTTCAGGCCGAGCCGCTGCTCAATCCATGACTCCGAGGACGCACCGTCGTCCGCCGCGTCGGCTCCTGCGCCCGCGGACGCTGTGTCCGGGCGTGGCGAAGTCATCTCATCCACGGGCGAACTCCATTTCAGACGGAGGGATAAGGATAGGGGAAGCGTACGCCGCCATGCGTCTCAGTACCACACCCTGACTCCGGCCACGAACGTGCCGTCGCGGACGCGGGTTCCGGCGAGGCGGGCGAAGTCGGCCGTCCCGGCGAACGCCTTTCGCCAGACGAGCCCGACGTACGGCGCGAACTCGCGGCGGATCTCGTACCTGAGGCGGAACCCTAACTCCAAGTCGGTGACTCCGGATCCCAGCCCCAGCTCCGGGACCTCCTGGAGGGAGGCGTTGAGGTCGATCTGGGACTCGAGGATCATCCGCTGGGTCACCAGAAGGTCGTATGTGCCGGTGAGCTGGGTCGACACATCTCCCCCTGACGTGACAAACAGCGTCGCCTCGACCTCGAACCAGTACGGGGCCAACCCCTCGAGTCCTATGGCCAAGTGGGTGCGGGTCTTATCGACGTCGCCCCAGACGCGGTCCACGCGCAAGCCTACTTGAAGCTCCCAGTAAGGCGCCACCAGCCGACTGAAGAGCGCCTGGACCTGCACGTCACCCGCGCGCGAATCCGTGGCCACGTTCCCCCTGATTTTCACCCACAGTCGGGTGTAGTCGCCCCCGTACCAACCCTTCGCGTCCAGGTGCAGGGGTTGGCCCTCCAGGCCCGAGGCCCGCTCGAGCTCCCGGGCCATAAGGAAGAGATACTTCGTCTGATCCGAGAGCTGAGCCGCTGTGGGGAGGGCGTGTGCCAGGGCAAGGCCGAGGGCCGCCGTCGTGCATACCGCCCAGCGGCGTTTCGGTGACGCGGCCATCACCGACCCTCAGCCACCTCGTCGGCGACGACCTCGAACACCCTGAACATGCCCACGTCCATGTGATAAAGGATGTGGCAGTGGAAGGCCCATGGCCCGAGAGCGTCGGCGGTGAACAGGAGCGAGAGCTTCTCCGCGGGCTTCACGTTCACCGTGTGGACCTTCGGGATCGACGCACCCGTGCCGTTTTCGAGCTCCATCCACATTCCGTGCAGGTGCATCGGGTGGTTCATCATGGTGTCGTTGACCATGGTCAGGCGTATGCGTTCGCCGAGGCGCACGCGGATTGGCTCGACCTGCGAGAAGGTCTTCCCGTCGATGGACCACATGAAGCGCTCCATGTTGCCCGTCAGGTGCAACTCGATCTCCCGATCCGGCTCCCTCAGCTCGGGATTCGCCTCCAGCGCGCGCAGGTCCGTGTAGACCAGGACTCTCCGCCCGTCCATACCCAGCCCGAGTCCGGGCTCGTGGAGACGGCTGCCCACGCTCATCGGCACAGCGGCGTTCCCGCGGCCGTGGCCGTCGGGGCCGTGCTCACCCCCTTCCGCGATCGAGCCGGCCGCTCTGAGGCCCGATTCCATGTCCATGCCCGGCATGTGGGCGTGGGCTCCGCCCGCGTCCGCGTCGGCCGTGTCGACGTCGCCTCCGCCCATGTCCATGCCCGCCATGTCTCCGTGGGCCATGCCCATGTCGGCCATGGTCAGCACGGGGCGCGAACGTCGCACAGGCACGTCGCCGGACATTCCCTCCCGCGGCGCCAGGGTGCCACGCGCGAAGCCGCTACGATCCATGGCCTCGGCGAAGACCGTGTACGCCACGTCGGCGGTGGGCTCGACGATGACGTCGTACGTCTCCGCGATGGCGATGCGAATTTCGTCCGTCTCCACCGGCTGCACGTGCTGCCCACTCACTTGAACCACCGTCATGGGCAGTCCAGGGATCCGAACGTCGAAGTACGTGGCGGCGCCCGCGTTGACGAAGCGCAGCCGGACCCGCTCGCCAGGACGGAAGAGGCCGGTCCAGTTGGACTCCGGGGCCATCCCGTTCATCAGATACGTGTATGTCGCCCCCGTGACATCGGAGATGTCCGTGGGGTTCATGCGCATGTTGCTCCACCTGAGCCGATCGCCCAGCGCAGAGAAGAAGCCCTGGTCCCCCGCGTCCCGGAAGAAGTCCGAGACGGTCCTTTTCTGGTAGTTGTAGTAGTCGGGCCGCTTCTTCAGGCGGGCCAGGATTCCGTGCGGATTCTCGAAGGTCCAGTCCCCGAGCATCACCACGTAGTCCCGGTCGTACTCGAAGGGTTCCTCCTCGGCGGGATCGATGACGAACGCGCCATATTGGCCCAACTGCTCCTGGAATCCCGAGTGGCTGTGGTACCAGTAGGTCCCGTATTGGCCGATCGGGTAGCGGTACTCGAACGTTTCGCCGGGGGCGATGCCGTCGAAGGTGACCATGGGAACGCCGTCCATACCGTTCGGAAGCAGGATTCCGTGCCAGTGGATGGAGGTGTCCTCCTCCAGCGTGTTGGTGACCCGGATCACCGCCTCATCGCCTTCCCGGAATCTCAGGAGGGGCCCAGGAAGCGTGCCGTTGATGGTCGTCGCCGTCCCCATCCGGTCTCCGATGCGAACCGGGGTCTCCGCGATGGTCAGATCGATGGGACCCAAGCTTCCGTCGAGGATCTGAGGCGAGGGGTTCCGAAGGTCGCCCAGGCCCAACCGCGCGTACCCGGGCACCAGCGTGTCGAGGCCGGCCAGCAGCCCGGCGGCTCCGCCAAAGCGCAAGAAGGCCCTTCGGTCCAGCGGTTCACGCGCCCACGACGGGGCAGGGAGACGGGAGGGTCTCGCTTGCACTTGTTTCTCCGGGTTCGTCCGCGAGGTGCTCCCGGGGCCTGGCCCCGCGAACGCGGGACCCCGATCCGAGAGGCCTGATCTAAACGAGTAAGATCAGCGCTCCCGGATGAACCGAGCATGAAGTGCTCATGAACGTTTCTTCATGAACCTTCCTCCCCCGGCTCGAAGGACGCTGCGGTGCCGACGGCGCTAGCCACCAGGAGCACTGCAAGACGTCTCATGATTCTCTTCCTTGACCGTCAGGCAGAGGTGAGGGGGAATCGCACTGTGAACCGGGCTCCGCCCTCCGATCGGTTCTCAGCAGTAGCGTGTCCTCCGTGTGCCTCGGCGGCCGCCTTCACGATGGCAAGACCCAAGCCCGTGCCGGCTGTCTCGGGACCACGAGACCTGGCCTCGTCCGCACGGAAGAAGCGTTCGAACGGGCTTGAAGTGTCGAGGTCTCCGAGGCCGGGTCCGTCGTCATCTACTTCCAAGACGAGTTCGTCGGAGCGTTCGCTAACCGCGACACGAACGTGCCCGCCCTGATCCGCGAACCTCAAGGCGTTGTCAGTGAGATTCCACACGCACTGGCCCAGCAAGCCCGGATCGAGGAGTGCTGACAGCGACTCCGGTGCATCCATTATGAGGTCGATTCCCTTCTCCTCGGCGCGGGGCCGAAGCCGATCGACCATCCGGGTCACGATCTCGACCGTGTCGGACATCTCTAGCTGGGGCGTCAGCGCGCCCGCGTCCGACCTGGCCAGCGTCAGCAGATCTTCCGTGAGCTTGGAAAGGCGCATGACTTCTTCGAGTGTGCTGTCCAGTATTCTCACGTACTCGTCCGGCTCGCGGGGTCGGCGCAGAGCGACTTCGATTTCGCCTCGCATCGCCGTTAGGGGAGACCGTAGCTCATGGCTCGCATCCGCCGTGAATCTGCGTTGCGACTCGAAGGCGCGGCGGATGCGCCCGAGCATGGTGTTCAAGACTTCCACCAGCCGCTGATACTCCAGGGTCTCGGCGTACGCTTGAATACCGCGATCCAACGAACCCCCTCCAATCGCCTCCGCCTGGTCAATCACCTCGTGGATAGGACGAATCGCGCTGCCGGCCAGCCACCAGGATCCAGCGAACGTGGCTCCAGCCAATAGGGCGGTAAGCAGGATCAGGAAATAGCCGGCTCGGCCAAGCATTTCGTTCCTGGCTACCAGGGGGGCGGCGATCTGCAATACGTGCGCTTCATGCCCCTCACCAAGGCGATCCAGCGGGTAGAACAGCGTCCTGATCGGCGAGCCTTCGAACTGCTGATCCATCCAGATCAACTCTCCCGCGTCTGCCCTGGCTAGAGTCTCAGCATCGGAGGGGAGGTCGGACATCATGTAGCGGCTGCGTAGGAGACTCACACCATCGGTCTGCCAGACTTGCGCGTACCGGATGAGACCGCTGACCGAGGCCGCCTCCTCCGGCGTGAGGTCCCACTCGTGGAAGTGCATGCCCCCATTGGTCCCGTCAGCGAGCGACGCGGCTTGGATGGAAGCCACGCTGCTGATCGAACGGTTGAGCTCGCGATCGAGGACCGCCCGAAAAGTCAGCAGCGTGACCACCGAAAGTGCCGTCATCCCCAAGGCGGCCCCCACAGTCGCCCGCAGCGCGAGCTGGAATCGGAACGAGCGGGTCACGTCGCTTCACCCTTCCGGAAGATGTACCCGACGCCCCGAACGGTATGGACGAGCGGGTCATCGCCGGCCTCACGGAGCTTCCGCCTCAAATGCCCCACATGTACGTCGACCACGTTGCTCATCGGATCAAAACGCAGGTCCCAGACCTTCTCCAACAGCTCGGTCCGACGAACGACGCGCTCGGCGTTCAGCATCAAGAACTCGAGAAGCTGAAACTCCTTCGCAGTGAGATCGAGACGATCTCCCCCGCGGTGCGCCTTGTGCGTGACACGGTCGAGCTCCACGTCGGCGTAGATCAGCCGATCCGGCCGAGTGGAGCCACCCCTTCGCAGCAGCGCCCGAACGCGCGCGAGCAACTCATCGAAGCCGAACGGCTTCGTCAGATAGTCGTCCGCGCCTGCGTCCAAACCGAGCACGATGTCATCTTGGTCACCATGTGCGGTCAGGAGAAGTACCGGCACCGACGACTCGCGGGAGCGGAGGCTACGAACGATCTCGAGGCCCGTCTTGCCAGGGAGCATGACGTCGAGCACGAGCAGGTCGTAGTCGTGCACGTGCGCCTTGAGCAAACCGTCGGTGCCGTCGTGCGAGACGTCGACGGAGTATCCCTCCTCACGGAGCCCCTTCTCGAGGAAGCTCGCGACCTTCTTCTCGTCTTCAACTACCAGGATTCTCAACCGGCCGCCTGCGTTCGTGGTTGGTCAAGCGGACGCACAAGGCGAAACACACATCAAGTGGCCTGCAGTTTTCCAATGATGTGGTCTATCACCTTACAGTGCTCACGCTGGGGGCTGAAGAGGATTACCTCGGACTCTTCATCGGCGCGAACGGTATGCCCCGGAGGCCAGTAGAAGAGGTCGCCACCGCTCGCGGTTTCCGTTGAACCATCGGCATAGGTGATCGTCAATCCGCCTTCCAGCATGTAGCCCCAGTGGGGAGACTGGCAAAGGTCGTCTTCCAATCCCTCGAGCAGAGGGGCAAGGTCGGTTCCTGCTCCAAACGAAAAATACTCGCCGGCCATCTTTCCGAGTCCAGTGGCATCACCGAAGTCCAGGACTTGGCGGGCCTTGGCACCCGGTATATCGATCTTTACAGGCACATCGTCCTTGGCGATCCGCATGAAACGTCCTCCGTCGTGAAGTGTTGGTCGGTCCTCCGTGGGAGCCCCCATGGAAGCTGGTGCAGGGGGCCGGCGTACCATGCCTCGAGAGACCGAGGCCGGCAACGCCCCTGCTCAGGATCAACGTGACGACGAGACCACATCACGTGATGTTCAGGCCGCTTCCCGGAGACATGCGTCCCGTTTCCCGGGCTCTAGACCTCGTTCAGCTCGACACCGGACTCGTCCTGGAATGACCGCTTCTCACCCCGAAAACCCCGAGCAGGTTCTTAGGAGGTGGCAACCTCGTCGGTGTCGCTACCCATCCCAAGCGTCCACCCGATCACCGCGCCCCCGAGTGCCATTCGGACGGCCGTGACGAAGGGTTCGACGAATGCGACTGTCACGTTCGACCAGTTGGTCACCCCGTAGAGATCAAACGCCATCGCGATTCCAAACAACAGGCCGAAGATGGCGCCCGCCCTAAGGCCGTCAGACGCCGTCGCGACGTCCGCATGGAGAAAGACATACGTGACGACCGCGGCTAGTCCGAGCTGCGACACGACCAATGCCCACCGAATGGGTACCTCCCGCAAGACGCCGGTCGCTGACCCCAAGTTGGCCTCGTAGAAGCCTCCCAGAATGACTTCGTAAATCAGACCGCCCAGCAGAAAGAAGGCGAGCCCGCCAGCAACAGTAGCGATTACCTAAACTGAGCGATTCGAGCTGCCGAGCAACGATTGGCCGGTGCGATGGGTGGGGATGAAGCTGGGGCGAGGGGGCGGGGTGCAGAGGAGCGCCTATTCTGCCAGATACGGCGTTGCCACGAGGCCAATTCGAGGCCAACAGAAGCGGTCGGACGCACGAGTCCCTGCACAGGGTGCGGCCGGTGTTGTTGTTCAGGAAGCGGACAAGAAGCGGGCGTCTACGCCCAGGCGAAGCGGGGTGGACTTCGGCTCAGTGCCCAGAGCTTGGGGATCTGGAGCTCGTTCCAGGTGGCCCGGGTGACCTTGAGGATCGTGCGGCCCCCGGTGCGGACGATCTTCGCCGC
>JADFSR010000045.1 GCA_022560615.1 Gemmatimonadota bacterium | reverse complement strand
GCGGCGTTCAGCTTCTTTGGTGGCGTGCCTCATGAACTGCTGTTCGACCAGATGAAGGCCGTCATCACCAAGGATGAGCGAGCGGCCGGAGGTCGCGTCACGGAGAACGCCGAGTTCCTACGCTTCGCTCATCACTGGGACTTCCGGGTCCGAGCGTGTCGTCCCTACCGAGCCAAGACCAAGGGCAAAGTCGAGCGGCCGGTGAGCTACGTCCGTTCGAGCTTCTTCTACGGCCGGACCTTCACATCGGACGAGGACCTCAACCATCAGGCCCGCCACTGGCTCGATCACGTGGCCAACGTCCGTACGCATGGCACACTGAAGGAGCGGCCCGTCGATCGCTTCGAGCAGGAGCGCGACCTGTTGCGGCCTTTGGCCTCGCGACTATACCGATCCCTGGTACTGTCGCCCGAGGCGAAGGAGCGAACCAAGGCTGTGCTTCCCCGCATCGACGTGGAGCGCCGGTCGTTGGAGACCTATGCCCAGGTGACCGGAGGTGTTCGGTGAAGGCCGCTGGCTCGCGCCGTGACCGGATCCGGGCTCAGCTCGCCGATCTCAAGATGCCGGGGGCGCTGGAAGCCATCGACGACGTCCTCACCAGGGTCGATGGCGGAGGCGTGACGGCCTCGGAGGCCATCGAGCAACTCCTCGGTGCTCAGATCACGCTACGCAACAACCGGCGCCTTCAGGCTGCCATGCGATCCAGCCGGTTGCCGGCCATCAAGACACTCGACGACTTCGACTTCAGCTTCCAGCCCTCGATCAAGCGCGAGCAGATCGACTCGCTCCACGAGCTCGGCTTCTTGGAGCGTAAGGAGAACGTCATCTTCCTCGGCCCTCCGGGCGTCGGCAAGACGCATCTCGCGATCAGCCTCGCCATTGCCGCGGCTCAGAGCGGGCGCAGAGTCTACTACGGCGCTCTGGCCGACCTCATCACCTCGCTCGAAGAAGCCAAGACCGCCGGCCAGCTGGGACGCCGCCTCAAAGTCCTCACCTATCCCTCGCTCCTGGTCATCGACGAGATCGGCTACCTGCCGGTCAGCCAGAGCGGTGCCATGTTGTTCTTCCAACTCATCAACCGGCGCTATGAGCGCGCATCCACTGTGCTGACCTCCAACAAAGGCTTCGAGGAGTGGGGCCAGATCTTGGGCGACGAGGTCATGGCCGCTGCGCTCATCGATCGCCTGCTCCATCACTGCCATATCGTCAACATCCGAGGCAGCAGCTACCGGATGCGCAAGCACACCGACCTCTCCAAGATCCTACACTCGCCTCCTGCGGAGTCGAGCCCTTCACCCCCCCGGACAAAGAGAGCAAGAGCAAAGGAGAAAACGACGAACTAGAGGCTCGTCACCTCCGCTGAGTGCGCAATTTTCGATGGCCACGAATGCGCAATTTTCAACCGGCGTTGACATCTCGAGCGGCTCGCTCGTTTCGTCACACCCCCACGCGTCCACCGCCACCGGTACCACGGGGTCCTGGCCCCGAATGCCAAACTCCGTACCGCCGTCAAGTACATCGGCAGACCCGAAGCCGAGACACCCGGCGCTCAGCTGCCGAGCCCAACAGGCACGAGCCCAAGGCCGCAGCCCTCCCTCGATGCTGAGCCGACTCGCCGCACCAACCCCGCTCGCGGGCACCCACCGAAGGTGGGTCTTGGGCCGTGCTGCTCGCTCGCATCTACGAGGTGCTGCCACTGCTCTGCCCCGCTTGTGGCGGCCCCATGAGGATCCTCTCCTTCATCACCGACCCGCCCGTCGTCACGGTGATTCTTCTACACCTGGAGCTCCCACACGCACCTCCGCCCATCTCGCCCGCGCGCGGCCCGCCCCAAGGAGATCTCCTCCTCGACCAGACCCCGGCCTTCGATCCCACCGAGTCCGAGCCCATCCCAGACTTCGTCTTCGATCAGTCGCTGCCCGACGAGTTCGACGGCTGAGGGTCTGCCCCCGCTGTCCTCCAGGACAGGCTGAGCCATTCGGCCACCTCCTTCCGCCCGTTTGAACATCCCCACGTCCCACTGCGTCATCCGAGCCCCGCGCACCTCTCGCGCGGCGACGGCTATCAGCCCGACTCGCCCGACCCTCGCTCCGCGTCCCATCCCACTCCCCGAACTACCACGCCTCCCGCGTCCATAGGGCGGTTGAATCGCCTATCCATTCAGATTCGGCGAGTGAGGGTCCCGTCCCATTCCGGTCAATATCTCATCAGCCAGCTGGTCGAAGTCTGCGTCGATCAACTGGGCCGTGACAATATCCGCGAGGAGAGGATACTCCTCCGCGAACTGGGCGTGAGTGAGGTCGAGTAGGACCGGCAGGAGGACCTTCTCACCTCTGCTGCTGATGCTCCGGTGGATTACGCTATGGAACTCGGCTTCTGGCCAAGGCTTGGCGATAGAGGACTTGCTGATGATCATGACTCCATACCGGGAATTTCGAAGTCCTTCGTCGATTTTCTCCGAAAGGCGGTCCCCAAGCGTGATTTGACCCCGGTCCCACCAGACCTTGATGCCGCGTCCCTTGAGGACCGCAACCAGGCTCTCGATGGTTGCGCGGTCTTCTGACGCGTAGCAGACGAAAACATCGAAATCGTGGCGCGATGACCTACTGTCATCAGCGTTCTCTAGCACGTCGGCAACCGGTTCCACTCCACTTTCTTGGCTTTGAGATTGGCAAAGCAGCAATGCGACATAATCGATGTCCCAATATGCTTGAGATTCCAGTACTACTTTCACGATCTGTGCTTGTGGGCTCACCAGGTGTACATCGAAAATGGGCCAGTGATAGATCGTCATACAACTTGCCAAAAACGGATCGAGGCTTGATAACCAATGCGGGTCCAACTGCCGGTTCTGCCTGTGGAAGTAATCGGTGTGCCCTTCTGGTATTACCTCCAAACCAAATAGATCTATCTGTTGTTCGTTCAAATAGATTGAAACGGATTGTCCTTTTTCCTCAGTATGAAGACCACCAAATTGCCGTAAACATGTAATGACGAGAAAGCCATGAAGTGCCCTATCTATTATTTTGGGGTCAACAGGTATTTCCCACGTGGCAATTACGTGGTGGAGTTTTTGTCCCGTCTCCATGTCCAAACCATCTATGATAATTGTACTGTCACCGGCAAACCATCCGATATCGGCGCCTACCAAATTGTTCTTCGTTTGGCCCAGGCCGCTCAAGATGTGCGCGCTACTCCCGTCGACCCTAGTTGATGACCAATGTGTCTCTCTTTCCGAAGTCACTGGCTTTGCCCTCTTAATATCCCGGCCATCAGTTGAGTTCTTCTACAGCGATCGTCCGGCGCGGTCATATTGACCGACTTTCCCAGATACACTCCAGCTTCCCAAAAACGCTCGTCGATTCGGCCAGAGGTAGGGTGTCGCTTCTCACCAGCATGCCCCACTTATTCTCAGGAGCTTGACCCCCCGAGGCTTCCCGAGTGTCCGAGGAATTCCTCCGCGCGCCCCTCTTCTCGCTCGCCGGGGGCGGCATTCTCTTACCTGCTGAGTTGCGACCTAAGATTAAATGTACTGCGGATCTTCTGGAGCTCTCAATTGGCTCCGGTACGAGGATGACAACCATAGGAGAGACCAAGGGGGCACCGACAGCCCTGGGCCTTGGCCTCGATGCCTTGACGCCTGGGCTGCGCGGGAGGCGGGTCCCGTGCGTCGGAGGGGAGGTCGGTTGGTGGCAACCTAGCCCCAACCTCCAGCCGGCGGGCCATCTCCTCCAAAGTAAAGAGAGAATTCGTCCACTCGCTAGCCCCCCCGTTCTCCAACCTTTGAGAGTTCCGGGACCGGCTCCGCCCGCTCGGACCCAATGGTGGGTGCGGAGCAGAATCGCAAATCGATGAGATGGTGCCTTAGATCTCGCCAGCTGTCACGCTCCATGTGTCGGCCCTGAATCGTTGGCGTGGCCCTAGCGCTACTCGGATGGGCACAGTGACTGACATGTATTCGGCAAGGCTCAGGACTGTGTACGGTTCGACGCCTGCGTCTGGCGTCGCACCATATTAGCCGTTCTCTTTCCGCTGCCACCACTTAGTGGATACGGAGACGCATGGGGCAGAGCTGGACGCCACGAAAGGCCAGACCATCAGCTCGTGGGCGAATCGTGGAAACCTGGCGCAAACTCCGATTCGGTACCAAGAGATCCGGAATAGGGTGCACCTAAATGCCTGAAGACTCGCAGGGGACCAATAGCGCCGTCCGACCACAGCGCATCCACTTTAAGCTGTCCGGTCAATACAAGTCGATCGGGACCCTGTCGTGGCGGAATGTCCCACCACTTGCCGTGATCACGGGGATTAATGGGAGCGGGAAGACCCAGTTGCTCGAGGCATTGTTCCTAGGTCTTGCGAAGCGGATGCCGCCGAACACAACAGCGCCGGGCGCGGCCATCGAAGCCAAAGTGGAAGGCGCAAGTATCGGTCCCAACGAAGTTGCGCTGTTTCGCCAGGGTGGTGATGTCGGCGATCTGCCTGTAACCAGCTTCCCCGCCTTCAAGAGCGAGGCAAGACAGTTTCTTGACAAGCTGAAGCGCGGAAACGTGGATGCTGGTCAGAGTTGGGTGAGAGAGGGCATGAAGGATCTTACGACCACCTCACTCGCCCAGCTTGGCGAAGACGAGTTCTTAGAGATCATCGAGGCCCACCCCGAGGTGTTGCTGCATCGTGATCGGGTGCTAGATGGGCTGAGCGATATCTTTATGAGCTACAGGACGAGTTCGCTCAAGGCATGGGACAGGGGAGTCCTCAGGGAGCGCTTAGAAGACGAGCTCGGTCCGCCACCCTGGGACATCCTCAACCGGATCCTGGAGGAAGCGAGGTTCCCGTATCGAGCGACATCGCCTGACTCGGTCCATCCTCTTGCTGACTTCACCCTTGGGCTCGTGTCCACCAGCGAGCCTGGCCTCGAGATTCGCATCTCGGACCTATCAGCGGGCGAGAGGGTGATTCTTTCGACCATCATGTGGATGTTTCGCTCGCGTCATCAGAGATCCCTTCCCCGGCTACTCCTTCTAGATGAGCCGGACGCTCACCTTCATCCGTCCCTTGCCCGCCAATTCCTTGATGTGATTCAGAATGTCTTAGTGGAGGAGTATGGTGTGCGGGTTGTCATGACTACTCACTCTCCGTCCACAGTGGCTCTGGCGCCCGAAGGTAGCCTCTTCGAGATGCAGAGGACCGGAACGCGAATTAGGGAGTCACCGTCTAGGTGGCATAGCGCCGGACTCCTCACTGCCGGTCTGCTGACCGTGGGCCCAAGTACAAAATACGTCTTTGTGGAGGACAAGAGCGATCAGGAGTTCTACGAATGCGTCTTCCGGACGCTCACTCGACAATCCCCATTCAGTGAGGACTCTTCCGCGCTCTCCGTGAGTCCGAGTCTCGTGTTCATACCCGCCTCTGAAGGGCAAAAATCTGGGGGCTCCGGTCGCGTTCGCAAATGGCTGAATACGTTCGAGGGATCCCACACACATGGACTGCTGGACGGTGACGGCGCAACAAACCAGGAAAGCGATGATCGACTGCACCGCCTTGGCCGGTACGAGATCGAGAATTACTTGGCGGACCCCCTGATAGTGTTCGCCGCGCTCGCAGGGCTACGGTGTCATCCTCGAATCAAAGGAATCCGGATGGAATTTGGCCAAGAGCACACGCTCATGACCAAGAACCGGCAGCAACTCCAGTCGGTGATTGACCGGATCGGGAGCACTCCGCTCTTTCCGTGCGGGGACGATCTCCAAAAAGCGATGTCTCGGCACATGGCCGCGAGGTGGCTCAGGACAGCAGAGAAGCTCGCTGAGCTGGAACCGCAGAACGGGAGCCTCTGGCACGCCTACCGACGCAAGTGGGCGACGGAGCGAAAGCACTTGCCCGACGTGGACGTGGCAGAGGCAGGCGGCTGGAAGACGGTAGAGACTCTGAAAACCGCGTACCAGCACGCCGACCCCGAGACCATGCTACGGGTTGTGTTGGAGCCCGCGAAGTTGAGAGAGGTGCGGTAATTAGGGCTTCAGCTCACACACTATGTCGCGCACCCCGAGAAACCCGGTGGATTGGCGCAACCGGAAACCCGCGCCATTGTTGGAGGAAGTACCCCAAAGCGCTTACCTCGACCTGGCGCTCACTCCGGCTGCGAAGGCCGGGTCGCTGACCTCGGGCCAAAATCGAAGCGGGCCGTCCGGGAACGGAAAAAAGGCATCGGCCATCTCGGTCAGCACTTCAGGCTGGTCTGCCGAGTGGTCCCAAAGCGCGCGTCGGCGCACCTTCTTGGCCAGCCTGAGATTGAGCTCCCCAACCGGGTCTAGCTGGGCGGCACCCGAGTCGGCCCGGTTGTTCAGGTAGTCGACCACGTGATCGAAGGCGAACTCGAAGTATCGGTCGACCACCGGGTCGGGGAGATCGAAGCGCGAATTCGCGACTACCTGCCCGAAGATCCGCTGCCATCGTTCATCGCCCGTGAGGCGAATCATGCCTCGGAAGATCCTGCGGTTGGCCTTGAAGCTGAAGATCGTGCGGCTCAGGACATCGTCCAAGAGCTCGTCTGCGTCGGAATGTTCGTTCTCCACGACCAACGCTCGGGCCTGCTTGAGGAAGTCATCGCCCACGTGCAGGTCCATCCTGTGTTCCCAGTACGCATGACCGAGCGCCTGGGTCGTGCTGGTGAGCAAGAGTTGGCGCGGCACGAAGACGTTGTGTGCGATCGCGTCGGCGGCGAGGTGGGCGAGGTATCCGTATCCGAGTGCTCGAAGGCGTTCGGTATCGGCGGCATCGAGAATCTCCTCGCCGATGGACCAATTGTGGCAATGCCTACCCTCCGGCACGTACTTCTTCGCGAACGAGATGTCCGCTGCGATCGAGCCGTAGAGGAAGTCGAGAGGATAACGCTCGAGCAGCCCCCGGATCGCCGGTGGGATCAGGTAGAGAGCGCCGAGTACCACCTGACCCAGCGCAACGTGCGTCGCGGGCCCCCAGGCGGCTGCCGGTTGGGGAACGAGGAGGAGCCAACCGAGCGCAACGAGGAGCGTGGCCATGGGGTTGCCGATGAGGCTCAGCCCTCTCGTGTAGGCAGCGCCTCTGGGTCGTCGACGAGTCGTAGTGCCTCGTCGGCTGCGTTCGAGACGCCGTCCGTGTCGTCGGCCTCGCGCAAAACACTGTCCGGCTGGTCGGCCTCGACCGATGCGGTGGAGGCGCCACGGGTGATCGCGGCTGCACCCTCCCGGACGCCGCGTATGGTCGCCGCGGTATCGATGAACATGCCCTCGGCCTCCTCCTGAACGACTTCCATGAGCGCGTTGAAGTCCTCGATACGCTCCTCCATGCGGTCGGAAGCCTGGTGGAGTCGGTCGCTCAGCGTGCGCACCGACGCGTTCAGCCGCTCGACATCCGTGCGCAACGCCTGTGAGATGAACTCGACGTTGTCAGAGATGGCGCGCGCGCGGTCTGAGACGGGTCCGAGGTTCTGGCCCACCGCAGTTCGCACTCTATCCAATGTACGGTTGATCTTGCGTGCGAGCGCCACCCCCGCGAACGCCATGACGACGATCGCCACTCCGACCACGATCATCGCGATATCGGCGGCCATCGCGAGCCCGTCGCCCGCTGCGACGGGGCTCTGAAGCGGTGTGAGCGTGAGAAGGATTCTCATGACTTTAGTCTAACCGCTCCTGGGTCGGAACGCTGCGCTAACCGTGCCTTGCTCCCGTGATCCCGAGCTCGATGAAGCCGGCAAGGATCTCGTCGATCGTCTCGGGGTCGTTGATCACGGCCACGAGAAGGCGTTGCTCGTGCGCCCTAGTCATCGTGCGTCAAGAAGAGGAGGCGCAGGACTCAGTTGCTGCTGAGTGGAGACGAGCGGTATCTTCGGGGCCGCACGACCCCACCACCACCCCGTTTCTCGGAGACTATGGGGACTTTCGTGGTCGAAGGCGGGCACCGGCTCGAAGGCCGGATTCGCCCTGCCGGCAACAAGAACGCTGCTCTGCCTTGCCTCGCCGCAACGGTGCTCGCGGCAGAACCGGTGACGCTCCACAACATCCCGCGGATTCGGGACGTGCTCACGTTTCTGGAGATCATCGAATCGCTCGGAGCGCAGGTTGGCTGGGATGGGGCGAACGATGTCACCATAGACGCCTCTTCCGTGCACACGAACTCGGTGGATCGCGTACTTGCCGAGCGCATCCGCGCGTCGCTGCTGCTCGCCGGCCCGCTGCTAGCCCGATTTGGCCACGTGGAGCTCCCCCCTCCCGGAGGCGACGTGATCGGGCGGCGCAGGATGGACACCCACTTTCTGGCCTTCGAGGCACTGGGTGCAAAGGTGACTTTGAATGGCGGCTTCACCCTCGCCGCCGAGCGGCTCCTCGGGGCGGACATGTTTCTGGACGAGCCGTCGGTGACGGGTACCGAGAACGCGATCATGGCCGCAGTCCGCGCCGAAGGCCACACCCGAATTCGCAATGCGGCGGCGGAGCCCCACGTCCAGGATCTCTGTCATCTGCTGAACTTGATGGGTGCGCGAATCAAGGGTGTCGGGACCCACATCCTCGAAATCGAAGGCGTGCAGTCTCTGCACGGTGCGGAGTATACGATCGGCGCCGACCACATCGAGACGGGTTCGTTCATCGGCCTCGCGGCGGTGACCGGTAGCGACATCACGGTCGAAGGGGCGCCGCTCGAGCATCTCGACTCCACGCTGCTGGGTTTTCGGCGCCTCGGTGTCGAATGCACCGTGGAGGGCACGGATCTGCATGTGCACGGGTCAGCGCGACATAAGGTCCGGCAGGACGCGTTCGGTCATGTGCCCAAGTTCGATGACGGTCCGTGGCCTGCGTTCCCCGCGGACCTCACGGCGATCGCGGTCGTGGTCGCAACGCAGTGTGAGGGCACGGTGCTCGTGCACGAGAAGATGTTCGAGTCGCGCATGTTCTTCACCGACAAGCTGGTCGCGATGGGGGCGTCGATCATCCTGTGCGACCCTCATCGCGCGGTGATCGTCGGACCGACTCCGCTCCAGCCCACGGTGGTCGAGAGTCCGGACATCCGCGCGGGAATGGCATTGCTCATCGCAGCCCTCGGAGCCCACGGGACCAGCATGATCCACAACATCCGGCAAATCGAACGCGGCTACGAGGCTATCGACGAGCGGCTCGCCGGATTGGGCGCGCGCATCAAGCGCACTGAGGAATCGTACGGTTGAATCGAGTGCCGGCTGGGCACCGTAGGGCGGCGCAGGAGCGGAAACTCACTGAGTAGAGCTGGGGACGCACGATGACCGAAGAAAAAAAGGGCGCGAAAGAAAAAGTCTCCGACGGCATCAAGCAAGGCATCGGCGTGCTTTCCGCGTTCAAGGACGCGCTGGAAGAGACGATCCAGGAGGCGAAGGAGAGGGGCGATCTTTCGACGGAGCGGGCGCGAGAGGTCATGAAGTCGGCGCTCGAAAAGGCGCAGTCCGCGGCCGAGGAGGCGAGGGAACGGCTCGACTTCGTCACGCAAAAGGAATTCGACAGCCTCAGGGGCGCGGTCGATGTCATCAAGGAGCGGGTAGGCTCACTGGAAGGCCACCTCGGCTTCGGGCGAGGAGACGGTGAAGACGGCGATCTAGCGGAAGCCGACGAAAGAGCGCCGGACTCCGCCGCGGACGCGGGAGTCGACGACGGCGCCGGGCAAGGCGAGAATGCGGAGGAGAAGTCCGAATAGGGGTGTCTCGCGGCCGTCTAGCTGGCCCGAAGCACCGACCTTGAGCGCGTTTCGGCCCTTGTCTATATTGTAAGGCTGGCTGGACCGCCACCGGGCGGTTTTTCACCGGGCGGTCGTTTTTTCGTGAAGTGGGGGAGTAGGCAGCCCCCGCTTTTTTGTTCGAAGTGCGTTTGGGGGGTGCGTCGCTCTTGCGGTGTACCCCCATTGAATTGGAGTGAGGGTCGATGCGAGCCGTCGCTGTTGCCGTCGTCGAGCAATACCTCGAGAGCGGGGTCGAAGACCTCGGATTCGAGCTCGTCGACGTCCGCTGGGGAGGAAGTGATCGACGGCCGGTTCTGCGCGTTCGCATAGACCGTGTGGATTCGACTCCGGAGAACGGAGTCACCGTCGGGGACTGTGCCAAGGTGAGCCGAGCGCTCGAGGCATGGTTGGACGAGCATGAGGCGCTCTCGGAGCGCTACGTGCTCGAGGTCTCTTCGCCTGGGGTCGAGCGTCCACTGAATAAGGCGCGGGACTTTGATCGCTTCAGCGGTGAGAAAGTGGTGATCAAGGGTCGCGAGGTTCTTGCGGGTCGGTCGCACCGACTCGAAGGCGAGCTGCTCGGGCTCGACGGAAGTACGGGGGAGTCGGATGCGATTCGCCTGCGACTCGCCGACGGTGATGAGGTGGTCGTTCCGCGGTCGAAGATTCGGGACGCACACTTGGTCTTCACGTGGAAGTGAGGAACTAGATATGGCGAACGCGGCGCAAATCGTAGCGGCCTTTAGAGACGTGGCGGCTACCAAGAGCCTAACCGAGGAAGAGATGACGGACCTGGTAAAGGACGGCATGCTCGCGGGGCTGGCTCGCATCTATGGACCGACCGTACAAGCCGAAATCGAAATCGACGACACGACCGGCGAGTTCGACATCGTGGTGCTACGCCGGGTGGTGGCCGAGGTCGAGGATCCGGCAAGTGAGATCGCGCTCGAAGAGGCCCGCTGGGACGACGAGGGCTTTGAGGTCGGTGACGTCATGGAAATCCCCGTCGACTTCACGGAGTTCGGCCGAAACGCCGTCATGGCCGTAAAACAACGGATTATCCAGCGCGTTCGAGAAAACGAGCGCGACCGGATCCGAGATGAGTTCGAGGACGAAGTGGGTGAGCTGCTCTCCGGTGAGGTCCAGCAGACGGAGCGCGGAAAGCTCGTTCTCATGCTCAATCGCGCGCGCGACGCCGATGCGATCATCCCGTGGAAGGATCAGAATCCGCGCGAGCGGTTCCGCCAAGGCGACCCGATCCGAGCGGTACTCAAGAAGGTCGAGGAGACGCCGAGGGGCCCGCGACTCATTCTGTCCCGGGGGGACCCTCTCTTCGTCTCTGCGCTGTTCAAGCTCGAAGTCCCGGAGATCCACCAGGGCATTGTCGAGATCCGTGGAATCGCCCGCGAAGTGGGCGGCCGGACCAAGATCGCCGTCTATAGCCGCGACGAGTCGGTGGATCCGGTGGGCGCGTGTGTGGGACTCAAGGGCTCACGCGTCCAGGCTGTCGTTTCTGAGCTCGGTGGAGAGCGGATCGACATCGTGCCTTGGCATCCCGACACCGAGGTGTACGCCCGGCGGGCGCTGGCGCCGGCGCGGGTCTCCAAGGTCTTCAGCGACACCGAACGCCAAGTGATCACGGCGATCGTGGGCGAGGATCAGCTCTCGCTTGCGATCGGTCGGAACGGACAGAACGTCCGGCTCGCGTCGCAACTGATCGGGTGGCAGATCGACCTTTACGGCTCGCGCGAATGGCTCGAGCGCGGGGCCGATCTCTCGCTCTTCAAGGTGAGCACGGAGAACGACTATGAGACTGCGGATTTCCCGCTTTCCGAGCTGGATTTGCAGGCGCCCACACTAGCGGCTCTATCTGCGGCCGGGTATGATACTTTTCTACAGGTCATCGACTTGGACCGCCGGGATTTCCTCGGGATCGAGGGTCTCGGGGAGCAGGACGCGGACCGTCTTCTTCAGCTCATCGACGAGTTGACAGTGATCGAAGGCGAGGTCGCTGACGGCGAAGAGATGAAGAAACAAGACGAGTCGGCAGCGGAGGTCGACACCGAGGCTGCAGGCGACGCTGAGGTCGCGGCGGACGCCGCTGACGCGGAAGTGTCGGAGGAGGTCCCACTTGAAGGGGAAGGGGAGGCCTGAGGTCTTCCGACTGCTGGGCCTGGCCCGACGGGCCGGTGCAGTGGCTCCAGGTACGGATGCCACCCGCCGGGCGATACGTCGAGGCGAGGCCCGGTTGGTTTTGATGGCAGGGGACGCTTCGGGTGTCCAGTTGGATAAAATACGGAAGGAGTTGAGCAACCGCCCGATCCCCCAGGTCATCCTGGGGGATCGAGCCACGTTGGGCGCTGCCATTGGGAAGGCTCCCGTGGCGGCCGTAGCGGTGACGGATGAATCGCTCGCGACACGGCTGCTTCAGGAGCTGGACAGTGCGGTCGCACGCGTAGTGGAGGAATAGCGACAGAATGCGGGTTATCGAGTTAGCGCAGGAACTCAGTGTCGACGCCGAGGCGCTCGTTTCCTTGCTCCGCCAAATGGGCATTCCCGTGGCGGGCAAGGACGCGACGATCACCGATGGTCAGCATGACAAGGTGCTCGCAAAGGTCGAGCGTGAGCGGCGTGGCGGCAGCACTGATCCAGCGGCGGCGATCCAGGCCGCTCTGGAAGAGGCGGCGCCAGCGCCTAAGAAGCGTCGTCGCCGCCGCCGCAAGGAGGACGTGGTTGAGGCTGAGCCGGTAGCGGAAGAGGTCGAGGACTCCGTCGAAGGGACCGAGGCGGAGCTGACCGGGGGCGACGCGGAGGACGACCAGGGTTCGCTCATCAGAGCGGAGCGGATCTCGAACGGCGAAGACACCGCGCCGGGCGACGACGATGCCCCGGTGGCCGGTGACGGAACGCCAGTGGAGGGCGATGACGCCTCCGCCGACGAGGATGATGCTCCGGCCGGTGGTGACGATGCTCTAACGGAAGGCGATGACGCCCCCGTGGACAGCCCCGGCGCTGACGAGGCTTTTGTTCGCGAACCCGTGCCGGCCGAGCCTGTCGGTGAGTTGGCGCCGCCGCCGGCGCCAGCCCGTGCCGGTGTGCTCGATGGGCCGGTCCGCACGATCCGTCGGCCGAGTCCTGCACCCGCCGCGAGTGCGGGCCCGGGTGGTCAGGTACGGATCCAGGCCGAGGGGTACACCGCCGACGGTCACCGTCAGGGCAGGGACAGGAAGAAGGGGAAGCGCCAACGCGTGGACAAGGACGCGGTACAGTCCAACATCCATCGTGTCATGGCGGAGATCAAAGGTGGTGGCAAGAAGCGTCGTCGCAAGAAGGGCAGGCTCTCAGCCCAGGAGACGGAGGCCCAGGAGGAGCTGCATAGGGAGGAGCAAGAGCGCGAGCGGACGACGGTTCGCGTAAACGAGTTCCTGACGGTCGCCGAACTCGCGGAGCTCGTCGACGTGACCTCCACGGACATCATCGGGTCTGCCTTCAGGAACCTCGGGCTGCTCGTGACGATCAACCAGCGCCTCGACTTCGATCAGATCGAGATGCTGCTGGAAGAGTTCAACTACACCGCCGTTCGCGAAGAAGCATACGTCGCCGAGCCAGAGCTCGCTGTCGTCGAGGACGCGCCGGAAGATCTCTTGCCGCGGTCACCGGTCGTGACCGTGATGGGTCACGTCGATCACGGAAAGACGCTGCTGCTCGACCGCATCCGTGACACCAACGTGGTGGCCGGAGAAGCAGGGGGAATCACGCAGCACATCGGCGCCTATCACGTTGACGTCGGCGGCGGTCGCAGCATCAGCTTCCTCGACACTCCGGGACACGCTGCCTTCACGGCGATGCGTGCGCGTGGTGCGGACGTCACCGACATCGTCGTCCTGATCGTAGCGGCGGACGACGCGGTGATGCCGCAGACGATCGAGGCGATCAGTCATGCGAAGAACGCGGGCGTGCCGATCGTGGTGGCGATCAACAAGGTTGATCTGCCTGCGGCCGACCCCGAACGAGTGAAGCAGCAGCTGCTCCAGCACGCCATCAACGTGGAGGATTTCGGAGGTGACGTGCTCGCTGCGGAGATCTCGGCGAAGACGGGCCAGGGTGTGGAAGACCTGCTGGAAAAGGTGCTCCTTCAAGCCGAGATGCTCGAGCTCAAGGCGAACCCCAATCGTGAAGCTCAGGGCACGGTGATCGAGGCCCAGTTGGACATCGGTAAGGGCCCGGTGGTTTCGGTACTCGTGCAGGCTGGCACGCTCCGCGTTGGAGACTCGTTCATCTGCGGCCTGTACGACGGCCGAGTGCGCGCGCTACTCGATGAACATGGGCAGAACGTCGACGAAGCTGGACCGGCCACGCCGGTCCAGGTCTTGGGCGCCGGCGGCGTGCCGCAGGCGGGTGACCTGTTCCAGGCTATGGAGGCGGTCAAGGCATCCGAGATCGCTTCGAACCGTCAGCGGCTCGACCGCGAGAAGCAACTCCGCATTCGTGAGCGGGGAGTCAAGCTCGGCGACTTCGGTGCGCTGGCCGCGCAGGGCAAGGTTTCGATGCTTCCGCTCGTCATCAAGGGAGATGTGGATGGCTCTGTCCAGGCGCTCTCCGATTCGCTGGAGCAGCTCGGGACCGACGAGGTGAAGGTCGAGATCATTCACCGTGCGGTGGGTGCGATCAACGAGTCTGACGTGTTGTTGGCGCAGACGTCGGGCGCGGTCATCATCGGCTTGGGGGTCCGTCCGCAGACCTCGGCGAGACTCGAGGCGGAGCGGGAAGATGTGGACATCCGCACATACGACATCATCTACGAGGCTGTCGCCGACGTGACTGCGGCACTCGAGGGGCTGCTCGAGCCCGAGAGGCGGGAGATCATCGAGGGCACCGCCGAGGTCCGAGAGATCTTCAGGGTCAGCAAGGTCGGGACGATTGCGGGTTGCTACGTCATCGAGGGTCGCATCGACCGCAAGGGACGCGGGCGTCTGATCCGTGACGGTATCGTGGTCTACGACGGCGAGATCTCGTCACTGAAGCGTTTCAAGGACGACGTCAAGGAAGTCCGAGAGAGCTTCGAGTGCGGTATCGGCATCGCCAACTTCAACGACATCAAGGTCGGCGACGTCATCGAATGCTACACTGTCGAAGAGGTCGCTCGGACCTTGGCCGGGGCGAGCTAAGAAGGGTGCCCCCACCATGGTTGTCGCGTCGCTGACCTGGGATCTAGCGCTACCGGGCTGCTCGTCTCTCAAGGAGAAACGATCGGTGATCCGTTCGCTTCGTGATCGGCTCGAGAACAAGTTCAATGTGTCCGTAGCCGAGACTGACTTTCAGGACGTGCACGCACGAGCCCAGATCACGGTCGCTCTGGTCGCATCCGACGGACGTCTCGCCGAGTCCACGCTGGACAAGATCGATCGCTTCGTCGAGAACCACGGCGTAGCACTGATTACGGGCGTGCGCCGAGAGCTCTACTGATGGCGTCCAAGCGGGTGGTTCGACTCAACGAGCAGCTCAAACGCGAACTTTCGGAGCTCATCCGCACTCAGGTTAGGGATCCGCGAGTCGGCGTCGTCACCGTCACGGCGGTGGAGATAGCGTCGGACCTCGGCTCCGCGCGGGTCTTCATCCGCATCATCGGCGACCAGGCCGAGTTCCAGGAGACACTCGCTGGCCTCGATGCTGCTGCGCCGTTCCTACGTGGGCTGCTCGGGCGCTTGTTGCACATCCGACGGATTCCTGAACTGCGCTTCCGTGAGGACCGTTCCATGGAGCACGCGCGGCGGATCGAGAAGCTACTGTCTGAGGTTGTCGTGCCGGAGGAAGAGACGGTTGAGGAGGCCGACGCGGAGAATCCGCCCGAGAGCTCGGAGTGACGGACCTCGACATCGTACTTCCGCTCGACAAGCCGGAAGGGCCCACATCGCACGATGTGGTCGCGATGGCGCGAAAAGCTCTGGGCATCCGGAGGGTCGGCCACACCGGCACGTTGGATCCGTTCGCCTCCGGACTCTTGTTGCTCTGCATCGGGAGGGCGACCCGGCTCGCCGAGTACCTCACGGGCTTGGCCAAGTCGTACGATGCGGTCGCGCGCCTCGGTATCACGACGGACACCGAAGACCGGGACGGCGAGCCCGGCGAGGAACGCCCAGGCTGGTCCGACCTGACGCGTGAGGTCGTTGTGGCCGCGATGCAGGGGTTCAGGGGTGGCATCGATCAGGTGCCACCTCAGTTTTCGGCCAAGAAAGTAGACGGTGTGGCAATGCATCGGCGTGCACGTCGTGGAGAACACGTCGCACTGGCCGCGCGCGCGATCACGATTCACGAACTAGAGCTGCGCTCACTCGATCTGCCCTTCATGGAATTTCGCGTGCGTTGCTCGAGCGGGACGTACGTACGGTCGCTGGCGCGAGATATCGGGGAGGCCCTCGGCGTAGGCGCCCACCTGACCGGGTTGAGGAGAACGTCGATCGGGGCGCACACGTTGGAACGGGCCATCACTCCTGCCCAGCTCGGGGATCCCGAGGCGGTGTCGAGGGCCGCGCTCTCACCGCTCGATGCGCTCGGGCACCTACCCGCCGTCGTCGTCGACGAGAAGAGCAGGGACCGACTCGCGTTCGGTCAAACGGTCGACGCGCCCGAGGCCGCGGAGGGCGAGCACATCACCGTGGCATGCGACGGCCGTCTGGTGGCGATCGCTGAAGTACGCGCGGGGGCACTCAGACCGAAGAAGGTCTTTCTACCGTGACCGCGGCCGTGCGCTGGGCGTACCCACCGGGCATCCCCACAGACAAGGGGACCGTCGTCACGGTCGGCACGTTCGACGGTGTTCACCGCGGACACTGGGCCGTGCTCGAGGAGATCCGAGAACGTGCGCGTGCTGCCGACCGTCGCAGCGTCCTCGTGACCTTCGATCCACACCCGCTGCGGATCGTGAGGCCGGAGCATGCACCGCCGCTGCTGACGACGCCGCTCGAGAAGAAGGAGATCCTGGCGGAGAGCGGGCTCGAATACGCGGTCTTCATCGCGTTTACGGAGACCCTGTCCCGCTACTCGCCTCGTCGTTTCGTCGAGGAGATCCTGGTCGACCGCCTCCACGTCGAGGAGCTCGTGATCGGGTACGACCACGGCTTCGGGCGCGACCGCTCCGGCAACGCCGACACGCTGCGGGAGATCGGAGCGGACCTCGGCTTCGAGGTCGACGTGGTGCCGCCCGTGGAGGCCGGGAAGGAGGCTGTCTCCTCCACGCGGATTCGCGAGGCTGTCGCAGACGGGCGGATGGAAGAGGCCCGGATGTGCCTGGGAAGGTCGTACTCCATTCGCGGTGTGGTCGTCCGTGGGGACGGGCGGGGAAGGGGGCTGGGCTTCCCGACCGCGAACCTCGAGGTGTCGGCGAGCGAGAAGTTGATTCCGCCGTCGGGGATCTACGCAGTTCGTGGCGTGCTCAAGCAGGGCACCTACGTCGGTGCCTTGCACCTGGGTCCCCGACCGACCTTCATGGGATCTCCTCCCAGCATCGAGCTGCACCTGCTCGACTTCGACGGCGATATCTACGGTGAGGTGGTGAGGGTCGACTTCGTGCAGTACTTGAGGCCGGTGTCGCCGTTCGACAGCGCGGAGGCGCTGATCGAGCAGATGCGGGCGGACGTTGACCTGGCTCGACGCGTGGTAGACGAGGATCCGGGGTTTCCTTAGCTTACGGGCTGACAAAGAACGCGCGTCCGCAGTTGCGGCACAGCGCTCTCGCTTCCCTTGCAGCGACTGACTCTCGAGGAGGCCGACGCCCTATGGCGATCGTCAAGGAAGAGATTATCCAGAAGTACCAGCTCCACGACAACGATCGTGGAAGCACCCCGGTCCAGATCGCGATCCTCACGGCTCGAATCAACGATCTGCGGAGCCACTTCGACGCCCATAAGAAGGATCACCACAGCCGCCGCGGCCTGCTCAAGATGGTCGGGCGTCGTCGTCGCCTTCTCGAGTACATGAAGAAAACGGACGTCGAGAAGTACCGCGGCCTGATCAAAGATCTAGGCCTGCGGCATTAGTACCCTGCGGCGGTCGCCTCGATGGCGGTCGCCCCATTTGTTTCAGTCGAAGCGGTTGTGCGCCTCGGTTGGGAGACGGCCTACGATTTGGCTGCGGAAAACGGGCTCACGCATGAGCGTGCCCCGAGCGGCGGTCGCTCTCTCCTCCGGTTCCCACGGCACCTCGGCATTCAATCCAAGGCTGGGGATGGTCCCCGGCCGAAACCGAAGTGAGTAGAACAACATGATTCAGAGGATGGAGCGCCAGTTCGCAGGACGGACGTTGTCGCTCGAAATCGGCCGCATGGCCAAACTCGCGCAGGGCTCCTGCCTGGTGCAGTACGGCGATACGGTGGTGCTGTGCGCGGCCACGGTTCAGGACAAGCCAACGCACCTCCCATTTTTCCCCCTCACGATCGAATACCGTGAAAAGTCGTATGCGGCGGGCAAGATTCCCGGCGGCTTCTTCAAGCGCGAAGGACGCCCGGGTGAGAAAGAGATTCTTGCCGCCCGCCAGATCGACCGACCAATCCGGCCCCTGTTTCCGAGCGGGTTCAAGAACGAGACGCAGATCGCGTGCTTCATCTTGTCGGCGGACCAGGAAAACGACGCGGACGTCCTCGCTCTGCTGGGTACCTCGGTGGCGCTCAACATGTCGAAGATTCCGTTCAATACGACGGTGGCCGCGGTCCGAGTGGGCCGCATCAAGGACACGTGGGTGTTGAACCCGACCTTCCAGCAACTCGAGTACTCCGACATCGACATCGTCGTAGCGGGTTCCGCGGAGGCGATCACGATGGTCGAGGGAGGTGCGCTCGAGGTGCCAGAGAGTGAGATCCTCGAGGCGCTCGAGGTCGCGCATGCCGGCATCAAGGAGCTTTGCGTCCTCCAGGACGAGCTTCTCGAAGGCCATCGCGTGCCAGACATGGAATGGACGCCTGTCGAGCCGGACGCCGAGCTGAGGGACAAGGTCGAAGGCATGGCCGCCGCCAAGGTCGCCGAGGCGCTGAACCTCGGTGACAAGCAGGAGCGGAATCAGGCGATGGCAGCGGTGACCGAGGACGTCGTCGCGACGCTCACCGAGGAGGACGAGCAGTACGCGGAGCACGAGAAGGACATCGGCGAAGTCCTGCGCGGCATCGAGAAGAAGACGATGCGTCGACAGATCCTCGACAAGGGCGAACGCGCCGATGGACGGGGTCTGGACGACATCCGTCCGATCACGAGCGAAGTCGGCGTGCTTCCGCGCACGCACGGTTCGGCGCTCTTCACGCGTGGTCAGACCCAAGCGCTCGCCGTGATAACGCTTGGCACGTCACGGGACGAGCAGCGAATCGACTCGATCGACTCCCGAGAGGAAGTAACCAAGTCGTTTATGCTGCACTACAACTTCCCGCCCTTCTCGGTCGGTGAGGCGCGCCCGTTCCGCGGTACGTCACGTCGTGAGGTCGGCCACGGGAACCTAGCGGAGCGCGCGATTCAGCCCCTCTTGCCCGCGTACGATGACTTCCCCTACACGATCCGGATCGTCTCGGACATCCTTGAGTCGAACGGTTCGTCCTCCATGGCGACGGTGTGCGGTTCTTCACTCGCGCTCATGGACGCGGGCGTTCCCATCAAGGGCGCGTGCGCGGGCGTAGCGATGGGCCTGATCAAGGAGGGTGACGACGTCGCGATCCTCACGGACATCCTCGGGCTCGAGGACGCGCTCGGCGACATGGACTTCAAGGTCGCCGGCACACGTGAGGGTGTGACCTCGATCCAGATGGACATCAAGATCCAGGGTCTCACGGTGGACATCCTCAGTGAGGCGCTCGAGCGCGCGCGCAAGGGTCGGCTTCACATTCTCGACCTGATGGACCAGGCGCTCAATGAGCCGCGCAGCGATCTCTCTGCCTACGCGCCGCGCATCGTGTCGATCCAGATCAACCCCGAGAAGATCGGTGAGATCATCGGCCCGAAGGGCAAGACGATCCGGGCGATCCAGGACGAGTCGGGTGCCACGATCGACATCGACGACAGCGGTCTCGTGAAGATCGCCGCAGTCTCGAGCGAGGCGGGGGCGCGGGCTCGGGAGATGATTGAAGCGATCGTGAAGGACCCCGAGGTGGGCCGGATCTACGAGGGTCCGGTGAAGAACACCACTACGTTCGGTGCCTTCATCGAGATCATGCCTGGCACGGAAGGCCTGTGTCATATCTCGGAGTTACAGGAAGGCCGCACCGAGAAGACCGAGGACGTGCTCAGGAAGGGCGACATCACGAAGGTCAAGCTGCTCTCGATCGACGAGAAGGGTCGCCTCAGGCTGTCGAGAAAGGCTGCCCTGGCGGAGCTGGCCGCGGCGACCGAAGACGGCGACGGCGCAGCCGAGGGGGGTGGCGATGACGCCGGGCCCGAGGGTGTGGACGAGGCGGTCAAGACCGCCGGCGCCTGAGTAGGCCGGGTGCCGGGTAGGACCACGAGGGAGCACGGGCATACACCCGTGCCCACTCAGGCTTCCACGCGTACCGAGACGCGCGCCGCCGCGGACGGTACGGACATGATGGCCGAGTCGGTTCTCGACTGCGGCATCCACGTTCTGAGCGAGTACATACCATCGGTTCGCTCGGCGAGCGTCGGCGTCTGGTTCCGCCAGGGTGGAGCGCACGAGCCGTTGAGGGACACGGGCGTGAGCCATCTGCTCGAGCACATGGTCTTCAAAGGGACCGAGCGACGCTCGGCCGCCGAGATCGCGATGGCGCTCGAAGGCCTCGGTGGCTCGCTCGACGCCTATACCAGTTGCGAGCACACTTCCTATCAGGCCAGGGTCCTGGACGACCACCTCGGTGAGGCACTCGATGTTCTGGCCGACTTGGTGTTGGATCCACTGCTGCGTGCGGAGGATCTGGAGCTCGAGCGGGAGGTCGTTCTCGAGGAAGTCGCGCAGGTCGAGGATACGCCGGACGACCTGGTCTTCGAACTCCACTCTGATCTTCTCTGGCGGGGGCACCCTTACGGCCGTTCGATCCTCGGCACGAAAGAGTCCGTCGCCGGCATGTCCATCGACACGCTACGCGATCTACATGCCCGGACCTATTGCGGGGAGAACCTGATCGTCGCGGCCGCTGGGAACGTGCGACACGAGCGTCTGGTGGAGTCGGTCGAGAGCCTTTTCGGCTCTCGATCCAGGGGCCAGCTGAGCGACGTCGTCGCGAGCCCGGGACGCACTCTCTCCGGGGAGCGCCGAATCGCGCGTTCGACGGCGCAGACCCATGTGGTGCTCGGGACCGGCGTTCCGGGGCACGCGCACAAGGACCGGTATCCGCTCGCGCTGCTCTCTTCGGCGCTGGGCGGGGGCATGAGCTCCAGGCTTTTCCAGAAGGTGCGCGAGGAGCTCGGGCTGTGCTACTCGGTGTACACGTACCAATCGTTCTACAGCGCGTCCGGTCTTTCAGGCGTGTACGTCGGCACGCGGCCAGCGACGGCGGACGCCGCGGTCGACGCGATCTCGGCCGAGATGGCCCGCATGGCCGAGCTCGGTCTCAGCGCGGACGAACTGGAGCAGACTAAGAGGCAGGTGAAGGGGCAAGTCATGCTGGCACTCGAGTCGACCGGGGCGCGGCTGCACCGGCTGGCGTCGTTCGCGCTCCACCGGGAGCCGTTCCTAGGGCTCGATGGCCTACTCGACAGGATCGATTCGGTGACGGTTGAGGACGTGTGTCGCGTCGCGGCCGAGTTCTACGATCCCGACCGCCAACTGGTGGTCCGACTGGGCCCGGACGCCGCGAACGGACAATCCAAGCAAGGAAGTGAGTAGCGGATGCTGATCGGTGTACCGAAGGAGATCAAAAGCGACGAGTATCGCGTCGCGTTACCACCGGCGGGCGCGGAGATGCTCACGCAGGCCGGGCACGAGGTCCTAGTAGAAAAGGGTGCGGGTTTGGGTAGCGGCTTCACCGATGACTTCTACGAGAATGCCGGTGCGGCGATAGTCGAGGCCGCGGACGAAGTCTGGGCGCAGGCCGAGATGGTTATGAAGGTGAAGGAGCCCATCGAGTCTGAGTGGCCCCGCATGCGCGAGGGCCAGGTCATTTTCACCTACTTCCACTTTGCTGCCAACGAAGCGCTCACCAGAGCGTGCGTCGAGTCCGGGGCGATCGCGATCGCGTATGAGACGGTCGAGCTGCCCACCGGAGAGCTGCCGTTGCTCACGCCGATGAGCGAGGTCGCAGGCCGCATGGCGATCCAGGAGGGTGCGAAGTACCTGGAGAAGCCTCAGGGTGGCCTCGGTGTGCTGTTGGGAGGTGTGCCCGGTGTGTTGCCGGGCAAGGTGCTCATCCTGGGTGGTGGAGTTGTCGGAACCAACGCGGCGAAGATGGCTGCCGGCATGGGGGCCCGCGTGCACCTGATGGACATCAACCTCGAGCGCCTACGCTACCTCGACGACGTGATGCCGGCGAACGTGCACATGCTCTACAGCACGAGCTACGCGATCCGCAAGCAGGTTCGAGATGCCGACCTGATCGTCGGTGCGGTTCTCATCCCCGGCGCGAAGGCGCCCCACCTCATCCGTCGCGAGGATCTCAGCCTCATGCGCCCCGGCACGGTGATCGTCGACGTCGCGGTCGACCAGGGCGGGTGCGTAGAGACCATCAGGCCCACCACGCATCGCGATCCAGTCTACACGGTCGATGACGTCATCCACTATGCGGTAGCGAACATGCCCGGTGGGGTTCCTCGTACGAGCACGCTTGCTCTCACCAACGCGACCCTACCGTACGCGATGTCTCTTGCGGGCAAGGGCTGGAAACAGGCGTGCCTCGATGACGGGGCGCTGAAGCTCGGCGTGAACGTCGTCAGCGGCCATGTAACGTACCGCGGTGTCGCGGAAGCTTTTGACATGGAGTGCCACGACACCGACGGCTTCCTCGATTGACCTCGCTCGTCCGCTTTCTCCGGCTTCCGTCCAACCCGGACCTGCCGCTGCCGTGTCGTGGCACGCCCCAAGCGGCCGGCTACGACATCCGCTCTGCCGAGGACGAGGTCGTGCTGCAACCGGGCGAGATCCGGCTCGTGAGCACGGGCCTCGTCATCGAGCTGCCCGAGCTTATGGAATGCCAGGTTCGGCCGCGTTCTGGGCTCGCGCTCAAGCACGGAATCACACTCCCCAACAGCCCCGGTACGATCGATCCGGATTACCGGGGCGAAATCCGAGTCATCATGCAGAACCTCGGTCCGCAGGCCGTTACATTGCGACGCGGAGAGCGGATCGCGCAGCTCGTGTTTTCCCGCTTCGAGGCCCCGCAGGTGGTCGAGGTGGACGAGTTGAGCGAAACCGAGAGGGGCGAGGGCGGGTTCGGTAGTACCGGAACGAGCTAAACGCCTGTGGGACACTGGCATCCCTAAAGAGGTAAACGTATGTTCTCGGGCCTTTTGGGCCCGAGATAGAGCCAAACTCGGGTCTTTTTGGCCCCCTACTCACCAGAGAAGCTGACTTTGTCCGCACTGAGCGACTGGCTTGGCTCGGGGCGTCTCGTCCCGGTAAACGACATCGGCGTCGACCTAGGTACTTCGAACACGCTCGTCTATGTGAAAGGCGAGGGCATCGTCCTGAACGAGCCCTCGGTAGTTGCGGTCAACAAGGGCAGTCAGCGCATCATGGGCATCGGCCTGGAGGCGAAGCGGATGCTGGGCAGGACGCCCGAGGGCATCGAGGCGATCCGACCGCTCAAGGACGGCGTCATCGCAGACGTCGACATCACCGAGTTGATGCTGCGGCACTTTCTCAAGCAGGTGACCCAGAAGCGAGTCTTCCGTATCAAGCCGCGGGTGGTGGTGGGTGTGCCATCCGGTATCACGGAGCTCGAGCGACGTGCCGTACGCTCGTCCGCGATGTCAGCCGGCGCCAAGGTCGTCTACATGGTCGACGAGCCGATGGCAGCTGCGATCGGTGTCGGGCTCCCTATCGAGACCCCGACTGGAAACATGGTAATCGACATTGGTGGTGGTACGACTGAGATCGCGGTCATCGCGCTGTCGGGTATCGTGTCGAACACGTCGATTCGGGTCGGGGGCGATGAGCTCGACGCCGCCATCGTGACATTCCTTCGCAAGAACTACAACCTCCTCATCGGCGAGCCGACGTCCGAGGCGATCAAGATCCAGATCGGCTCGGCGTTCGACTTCGGCGAAGAGCGGGAGATGGACGTGAAGGGGAGAGACCTTGTCTCCGGAATCCCGAAGACGGTCAAGGTACACTCGCAGGAGGTGCGCGAATGCATACAGGAGCCGATCCAAGCCATCGTCGAGGCTGTACGGCGCGCCCTGGAGATCACGCCTCCCGAGCTGTCTTCGGACATTGTCGATCGTGGTATCGTCATGACCGGCGGTGGAGCACTGATCCGGGGACTCGATCGGCTCTTACGACACGAGACCAACCTACCGATCCACGTGGACGACGAGCCGCTCACGTGTGTCGTGCGGGGCGCAGGCCGCATCCTCGACGACCTGCAAAAGTACCGCACCGTCCTGGTCCCGTAGGGTAAGACGCGGTGCCGGCGTACGGAGCCAAGCAGGAGACCAACGGCGGCCGTCGACCGGGCATGCTCGCGGTTACCTTCGTGATCCTCGCGCTCTCGACATCGTATCTGCCAGCCACCGCCCAGCAGCGGATCGCGTGGACGATGAGGGTTACGGTTCTGCGTCCGTTCCTCGCGACGCAAGAGCGTCTCGCGGCGGCCCGAATGAATGCGCGGAACGTCGACGAGCTCATGGGGCAGATCGATTCGATGACCGCGGTGCTCTCCACGCAGGCAGCGCTCCTCGACGAGAACCGTACACTGCGCGATCTACTCGACCTCGCTGAGCGCGCGGGGCCGTCGTTCCTGCCGGCGACGGTGCTCCGGTCCGGTACGGCTGGCTCGGAAAGCCAGTTTCTGCTGCTGGTCGGCGCCGCTCAGGGGATCCACGAGGGTGCTCCGGTGGTGACCTGGCGCGGCCTCGTAGGGGTGATTCTCGAAGTGCGGGAGGAGATCTCGCTGGGCATGGACTGGACCCACCCGGACTTCAGGGTGAGCGCCATGCTCCAGGATGGGTCGATGTTCGGCATCGTCGAGAACCGACGCGGTGCGTTCCGCGAGGTGGACCGTCTCGTGCTCAACGGGACGGCCTTCAACGAGGAGGTCCTGCCAGGCACACCCGTCCTGACCAGCGGATTGGGTGGCGTATATCCGCGGGGGATTCCGGTGGGGGTAGTCGACGGAGTGGAGGAAACGCAGGGGCAGTGGGGAAAGAGCTATTGGCTACGGCCGATGGTCGAGCCGGGGGAAGTCACGCACGTTCTGGTCGCCACCCGAGGCGCCGGGGACGATATCGCGGCTCTGTGGTCGGCGGATACGGTGCAGACGGCGGAGGCGCGGGCGCGCGCGGGACGCAGCCCGTGAAGCCCGATGTTCGCGTCTGGCTTCTCTTTGCAGTCCTCGCGCTCACGCATCTCTTGCTGCACGTCGGATTCAGCATCGGACGGGCCGCGCCCGACTTGCTCACGGTTGCGCTGCTTCTCGGCGCGCGGGAGATGGGCATGGGACGCGCAGCCGGGCTGGGGCTTTTCTTCGGGTTGCTGGAGGACGCGCTCAGCGTGCTGTCGTTCGGGGCGAACAGCGTCGCGATGACGATCGTCGCCGCGCTCGGAGGGGTCACGAGGGATCTCTTCGTTGGAGACTCCGTGCTCTTTCTCGTATCGTACTTCATGATCGGGAAGTGGACCCGAGACCTGGTGCACTGGCTCATGGTCAGCGAGCAGCTCCGGCAGCCGTTCGTCGATCAGGTCGTCGTTCAAGGGCTGATCGGAGGGATGTACGCTGCGGTGGTCGGAATGGTGCTGCTCGCGGTCACCGGGCTGTGGCAGAAGGCGCCAGCGTGAACGTACATCACCCGCACGAGCGTCGGCGACGGGCGCGAGGTGCGCACATTCTCATTGCGCTCTCTTTCGGTCTGCTCGCGGCTTCGTTCTTCCGCATACAAGTTCTGGGGTCGGACGCCTGGGAACTCAGGTCGACTTCGAACCGGATCCGCCAGCTGCCGCTACCTGCGCCGCGCGGCATCATCTACGACCGGAACGGAGAGATGCTCGCCGACAATGTGCCAGGGTACGCGATCACCTTGCTGCCCGGTCCCCTCGACGAGGCGCGCGAGACACTCGAGCGCATGGGTGCGCACGTCGACATGCCAGAGGAGCGGATCGAACGACTGCTCGCCACGCTGCGCCGGTACGGGCGAGAGGTCGTGGTGGACGCTGATGCAGACTTCGAGATTGTGAGCGCACTCGAGGAACGTCACGACGAGTTCCCGGGCCTTTACATCGAGATGCGGCCGCGCCGCCGGTACCTGCTGGGAGAGGCCGCCGGGCACGTCCTAGGATACGTGGGAGAGATCACCGCGGAGGAATTGGGCTCGGACGCGTTCGCTGACGATCGCTACCGCCAGGGCATGCTGGTCGGCAAGAATGGGATCGAGAAACAGTACGAGCGGCTCCTTCAGGGCCGGCAGGGACTCAAGTACCTCGAGTTCGATGCACTAGGGCGCATCGTCGGTGACTTCGCCGGTGTTCGCACGGACTCGGGCGAACCGGGGCAGAACCTCGTGCTGAACCTGGACATGGAGCTCCAGGCGTGGATCCACTCGATTTTTCCGGATTCGATGTCAGGAGCGGTCGTCGCGCTCGATCCCTCGGACGGGGGTGTCCTGGCGCTCTACTCAGCACCCTCGTACGACCCGAACGACTTCGTAGGAGGGATCAGCACGGAGCTGTGGGCGTCTCTCAACGCGGATGAGCGCAATCCGCTGTTCGACCGGGCGGTGCTCGGAAAATACCCGCCCGCATCGACATGGAAGTTGGCTACTGCGGCGATCGCGCTGGACCTCGGTGTGGTGACGCCAGATGAGTATATGGCCGTGCCTTGTACCGGTTCCTTCACGTTTGGGACCCGGTCCTACGGATGCTGGTCCGCTCAAGGGCACGGCTTCAACAACTTGACCGAAGCGATCCGCAACTCGTGCGACGTCTACTTCTACCAGCTCGGGCTCCGCATCACGTTGGACCGCCTGCTCCGTCGCGCGACCGAGATCGGGTTCAGCCAGCGCTGTGGCATCGACCTCCCTCAAGAGAGCCAGGGCACGTTTCCAGCTGACCGGTCGTTTTGGGAACGGCGCTTCGGGTACGCACCACGAGAGGGCGAGGTGCTCAGTCTCGCGATCGGGCAGGGGCCCAACGACCAGACCCCGCTCAAGATGGCGCAGTTCTACGTGGCGCTCGCGCGCGACGGGTCCGCGCCGCCCCCTGCGCTCGCCCAGGGCGTCGATCTGGGGGAGGGGTGGTCTCTCGACCTCGCGCCTGAACACTTGGAGACGCTTCTCGACGGCTTACGCGCCGTAACGGCTCCGGGAGGGACAGCCCACTTTGGGACCTCGCTGGAGTACTGGGAGGTCCTCGGCAAAACGGGCACGGCTGAGCACGCGCTGAGCCAGGCGGGCCTCGCACCCCCACACGCCTGGTTCACCGGTATGGCTGGGCCGTTCGGCGGTCCGCCCGAGATCGTGGTCGTGGTGATCGTCGAGTACGGGCAGAGCGGGAGCCGAGTAGCAGCGCCGATCATGTCCAAGACCGCGGACTTCTACCTCCGCAAGAAATACGGCATCCCGATCGACTCGGTGCAGACCTATCTCGAGCACGTTCAGCGAGGCCCGGTACCCGCGTGGTACCGCGATCGCTATCCCACGAACGGCGGCACGCGGTGATCCGCGCGCTCGAAAGGTGGGCGGTGGACCCTCTGCTCGTCTTCGCCATTTTCGCGATGACGCTCTTCGGAGTCGCGATGATCTACTCCGCAGGGGTAGTCCACATCCCGAACGACGTGACGCAATACGCGTGGATTCGCCAGGCCGCGTGGTTCGTGATCGCGCTGGTAGCGTTCACGGTCCTCGCCCGGGTCCCGCTGCGCTGGATCGAGTGGGTCGCGGTCCCGTCATACGTGATCGGCGTTCTCCTGCTCGCCATCACACTCGTCATCGGGACGGGCGCTGGAACGGCCGTCGGCGTGAAGAGCTGGATTCGTATCGGCCCGATCGGGTTCCAGCCGTCCGAAGTCGCCAAGATCGCGACGATCCTGATGCTTGCCCGAGTGCTCTCCCAGCGGAAAGAGCAGCTCACCTCGCTGCGCGACCTGCTTGTGCCATCGGCGCTCGTGGGACTCCCGCTCGCGCTCGTCATGCTGCAGCCGGACCTGGGTACCGCGGTGGCGTTCGGCGGAATCCTCTTCGCGATCTTGTTCTGGGCGGGTACCCCGGTGGTGCTGCTGCTTCTCGTCGCGAGCCCAGCGGTGGGTCTGGCGCTCTCCTTCGACACACGGATCTGGTCGGCGTACATCGTCGGGGTGATTGCTTTCCTATATCTGTACCGTTACCGCCTCTTCCTATTCGAATCAGTCGCCGTGGTATTGGCGAATTTCGCGGCCGGCACGATCTCGCGGCCGCTCTGGGAATCTCTCGCGACGTACCAGCAGAACCGCATCCTCGTCTTCCTCAATCCGGAGGTCGACCCGCGCGGGGCGGGCTATCAGGTCATACAGTCGAAAGTGGCGGTCGGTAGTGGGGGTCTAACTGGACAGGGGTTCACCATGGGCCCGCAGAAGCGTTACGACTTCCTGCCGGAGCAGCACACGGACTTCATCTTCAGCGTGGTAGGCGAGGAGCTGGGCTTCGTGGGCACGATGGCCGTCATCCTCGGATTCGGCTTCATTCTAGCGCGCTTGGTGCGCATGGCCGAGCGGTCCCCGGATCCCTTTGCCGGCCTAGTCCTGCTCGGTATCTTCGGGGCCTGGATAGTCCACATTTTTGTCAATGTCGGGATGACCATCGGGGTCGTGCCGATCATTGGCATCCCGCTGCCCTTCGTGAGCTATGGCGGCACGTTCCTCCTGATGTCCTGGGTCGCCGTCGCGATCGCCGTCCGGGTGGCCCACGAACGATAGGAAGTCGCATGGCGTGGTTCCGAAAGGACAAAAAGCC
>JADFSR010000044.1 GCA_022560615.1 Gemmatimonadota bacterium | reverse complement strand
GAACATTCGCGCGCGCGACTCCGCGTCGGGATACACCGTCGGGAACAGTACGACCTGTGCGAAGAAGACACGCTCTGCGTCATAGGGGAAATCGAAGTCGTTCATGACGACCATGTTCTTCGCCATGAGACCCGACCCCACCAAGAGCGCGCACGAGAGGGCGACCTCGCCGACGACCAATGCGCGGCTCACTTTCCCCATGTGCATACCGGTCGCGCCGTGCGACTCGTCCTTCAGAATCCCGTTGACATCGGCTTTCGAGATCTGGTACGCCGGCAAAGCCCCTACCGCGATGCTCACGAAGAACGACGTGCCTATCACGAACGCGAGTGCGGGCAAGTCCAACGCGACCTCCATCCAGGACGGACGAACCTGCAGCGTGGCCGTGTCGAACGCCCGGATGGCGCCGAACGCGATGAGGGTACCGACCACAGCCGACGCACAGGCTAGGAGGACCGCCTCCGAAAAGAACGGCAATACCACCCGGAGGCGCCCACCGCCGATGGCCGTGCGCACGGCGACTTCTTTCATGCGGAGCGTGGCTCGGGCGAGTAGCAGGTTCGCCACGTTTGCGCACGCTACCAGCAGCAGGAGGATCACCGACACCATCATGGCGATGAAGACGACGCCGAAGTCCAACGGTGTCTGCCACGCCGACCACGACATGAAGCGGATGCCCACGCCCTCGTTGGTCTCCGGGTGCTCGCGCGCCAGCCCGTTCGCGATGGATGCCAGCTCGAGCCGTGCCTGATCGAAGGTGACGCCCTCGTTCAGACGGCCCATTACGGTGAGCGGGCGCTCCCCTCGCTCGACCTGCGAGGGAATGTCCCGCATCGGCAGCCAGATGTCCTGGCCGGTCGGAAATGAGAATCCCTCGCCCATGACCCCGATGATCGTCGCCTGCTCGCCGTTGGCTCTGATGGTCCGCCCCAGGACCGACGGGTCCGCGCCATAATGGTTCTGCCACGACTCGTGACTCAGGATCGCGGTCAGCGGCGCACCCGGCTCTTCATCTTCCTGGATGAATGACCGGCCCAGTACCGGCTGAACCCGCAACACCTGGAACGTGTTGGTGGTCACGAACGCGCCACCATACCGTTCCGGATTGGCTCCCTCGCGGCCCACGTTGACCGTGCCGTCTCTCCAGCCGAACAGTCCCTCGAAGGACTCCTGTTGCTCGCGCCAATCCCAAAGGTCGTGCACGGGAGGCCGGCGCTGGTCGACGTCCTCGGAGACATTGGTTTCCCAGATCAGCGTGAGCCGCTCGGCCTCGGGCAAGTCCAATCCCCTGAGCCAGATGCCGTACACGACGCTGAACATGAACGCCGACAGCCCGATCCCGACCGAGAGCACGAGGACTGAGATGATGGCCGACGCAGGTCTCTTCAAGAGGCTGCGGTAGCCGAAAACGAAGTCTTTGAACAGAGCGTTCATGGCTTGGGCTCCAGCAAGAGACCAACGAGCAACCGTACGAGATCGAGGGCGTGTGGGGCTCTATTCGATGACGCGCTCGGAGGCCGTGGTGCACGACCCCGACGAACTCTGGGCCGCTGACGGCCTAGTGGCCTTCGCCGGCGGTAGCGGCCTTCTAGGGCTGCGTTCAGGCGGGTGATGGGGTCGGGCATGCGCTCAAGATCTGGTGATCTCTGGTGCTTCGTCTTCCCAATCCCACACACACCAGGCACCGACACTGTCTCACGGGGGAGATGGCAAGCTCGGCGGGTTCTCGCGGCCGATCGGGGCCTAGTGGGACTAGGCTGCCTCCCACCAAACGCACCTTCTCAGAAGCCGATAACCGCATTGCCGACGGCTCGGGGCTGGGGGGGCATGGAGTAGACGTTTCGTTCGTAGTCCCGGTTGTACGGACTGATGTTCAACGTTTCCTCCCCGACCACGAGTGTGCTGCTTCCCCCGGGATCAAAGCCCATGGCGCTCTCCGCGCCGCGTGCGGAAAGAATCTCGGCCATTTCCACATGGGTTGCACCGACCGATTCTCGGATGCGTCCGTTCACGGTCAACACCGAGAGCGTACCGCTCCCGTCGACTCCGACCGCAATCTTCGGCCCTCTCATGTCGAGGTAGTCGAGTCGAGCCGCCTGTGTGGCGATCGAATTCTTGGTCTTCCACCCCTCCGCCTCCAAATCGATGCAACTGCGGCCACCGGACACGAGCATCGGCCCCGCTTCCACCGCCTGGGCCACGTCGACCAGATCCGGTAGCTCGAAATCGAGCTGGGTGCCATCAACCCATCCATCCGGCAGCTGACCCCTGGCGAAGGAGAGACACAGTCCGACCGGCAACACTGGAACGTCCTGACCGGCGCCGGTGTGGATCACCTCCATCACTCGCGCGCCGGCCAACCTCACCAGCGTCCGTCCATCCCCGGGCAGCCCGTTTCCGGGGAATAACAGATCGTAGAAACAGGGTCCCGCTCCCGGTGTCACTGCGTTGTAGGAGCAGGGGTCGAAGTCCACCGTGATGCCCGCCCCGCTGACCCGCATGCCGAACCGAGTGCTGACCCTCCGAATGGATAGCGAGTCGTCTTTTCCCACCAGTAGTGCCGGTTTGTCGAAGAGTGGGGGACAGATGACCTCGCCGTCTGAGATGATCAGGCCCAGCGGAGAGCCGATGTAGGACTCCGGCAAGGCAAGTTTGCCCACGAGCTCGGCGTTCAGGATATAGCCTCCGTTCCACGCGATACGAGCCTTTACTTTTGCACCCTGGTTGAAACGCTTGATGAAATCGAGCACAGTGCGGGGTGGTCCGTCAGACCAGATCATGCGGTAGCGCATCCCTGCGCTCGGTGGCACGCTGGCCAGCGCACCGGACCAGGGGAACCCGTCGGCGTAGAGCCCCTTGATGGCCTGCGCGGTGACCGCGGACTGCTGTTTGGCGGGTGGCGTTACCAGTTTCTCGAGGACACTCACGACGGGCGATCCTCGCTCTTGGGCGTCTCGCCGCAATTCCTCGAGAACTTCCTTTTCACCCAGTCTCTCGCACGCCCTGCGGAACAGTGGCCCCTTGAACGTCTCGCTGAGGTCGCGCGCGGTCTGGATGGGCGTCGGGTAGGCGAGTGTGGCCCTGAGGCTAGCAGGCACCCACTGGACGTAGCCGTCGCCGGGCGAGAGGCTCATCACATTGGCCGTGAGCACATCAGGCACTTGTCCGACGTGGAACCGCTCGATGTCGACTATGTCGGTGGTGAGGGACGCGTGTTCGGTCGCTCCGATCAGGAATCCACGCCCGGCGCGCACCTCGGCGAGCACGCGAAGGGCACGCTTGCCGAGTTGCCTGATGTCGATGCCCACCGAGATCTGGTTGGTCGGAACGACACTGCAGACGCCGTTTTTGAACAGCAACCGCAGCTCCTCGTTGCCGATCTCATTGATGTAAGCCTTCAACGTATCAGCGGTGAGGTGGTTTCCCAGTGGGTTGCTGCGCTGAAAGATGTAGATAGGCGCCAGCTGTTTGCGCCTCAGAAGTTTGTCGGTCATCGGTTCGTGGGTCTCGAGACCGAGTCGGGCACGCACCGCTTGGAGGATGAAAAGCTCGATCTCCACCTGTAGCGAGCTACCGGCGAAATACGCGATGGGCACGTCGGTCTGCAGGCGTTCCCAAAGCTTGGCCCGATCGTCGATCGCGAGGGATCCGCCGCACCTTTGTTCGAGCATCAAATCCCAGTTCGAGAAATGGGACGCCGCGTGACGGGTCGCATCAAGGGAAGGCGGCGGTGCGGCAATGTGCGCGAACAACAGGTTGATGACACCTGTAAGCTCGTGCCACGTGAGGTTGTGATACTTGAGGTTCCAGCGGTTGCGATGCCGATAGGCGAACGCGTGGTCGAACATGATCGGCAGGTCGCCCCCTCGAACCAGGAATAGATTATCCACGCAATTGTAAAACTCGTGGAACTTCTCGCGACTCAGGGTCGACGGGTCCGGGTTCCTGTACACCAACTGCTCTGCGAATGCGAAAGCCATCCCGCGCTGGCGCTGTTCTTCGACGCGGAAATAGCTCGGGTCGATGAGCGACTTCAACATCAGCATGAACCCCATGCGTCCGTGGCCCGGGAGGTAGTCGCGATTGTCGGTATTCATCACTGTGCCAAGTTCGCCGCGATGACGTCGCACTCGCCTCTCGAACCGCGACAGCGCTTTCGACGCGGCCTCCAGGTCACGATCGTTTGCCCGAAGTTGTCGGTGGAGCTGTCGGAAGCAACTCTCGAAGTCGCGAGCCAGCGATTCCATCGACCAGCGATTTTCGACGACCTGGCGGTTTTGTGCGGTGGCCGCCCTGAAACGCAGCGGTTGGAGCAAATGCTCTTTGACAGACGTGATGAGAGCGGGCGTGATCCGATTGCGAAAAGAAGTCACCTCCAATCGCTCGTCTCGTGCCAGGTGTTCGCCAATCACTTCGGCGAAGACATCCTCCGGATCGTAGCGCCGCGTCATTATCGAAACACCGCAGGCGGCGGATTCTATGATTGGCAGGCCCCGGCCCTCGGTTTCACTCGGTAGTACCACGAGTGATGCAACCCCATACAGGTCGGCGATCGTACACGGCTGGTCGAACTGCTTTCGAAAATCCGGGTAGTCGATCCCGCTGAACAGCAACGCAAAAAACACCCGATCCCGCACGGACTCGGGAAGCCGGGACACGCACCTGTCGAAGTCACGCACCAGCCTAAAAAAATAACGTTCGTTTTCGCCCGCCACCGGTCCCGTAACCAGCAGCGTAAGCTTGAGGTTCGGAGAGTCGTGGAAGGCGTTGATGAATTCCGCATCGGAAAACAGACGCGAAATGATGCGAAAGTTGGCTTCGATTTTCTTGCGCCTGATGATCCGAGTGGGCTGAAGCAGGATCATGTTGTCGCGGACAAAATCCACGTTTCTCATTTCTCGGACCGCTAGCAGCAATGGCTGCGGACGATCGGCCGCCAGCGGGTGCTTTCGCAGGATTGCAGTGCCCGAATTGGCGCCGAGCCGCTTGCGTGATCCCGTCAGGAGACTGGAGAGTTGCCGTAGCACCTCGACGCGCCTGGAGCGGTTGATAGGTGCGTAGAGGGCCGTGTTCACGGCGGTACCCAACTCCGCGACGTTGGCCGGGTTGTGGCCAAACCGCCGCACTAGTTGGGCCGATTGATTGCGGCTGATGTTAGCCGAAATCCAAGTACGCGACACCCAGGGATAGATCATTTGGATGATCGAGAATACCTCGCCCAGGTGCCAGTTGGTGAAGAAGTGGTCGCGCGGTCCTGCAGGACTCCCCTCCTTCCGTCGTGCCGTGCCCCCCTCCCAGTAGAAGTCGTGGTTGTTGGCGATGACTGGAATGCGCATATGTTCGGAGATCAGCACGAGGGCCAGGGCCAGGGCGACATTACCCGGGTTAGAATTGACGTTGATGACGTACAACAAACGAATGTCGCAACGCTCGATCAGCCTTCCGAGGCGTTTCGCGAGAACGAGCACGTCATCCCAGAGCGAGAGAATCAGGGAATTGTAGAGAGGGCTTCCCCGCTCCATGCGACGATGGAAGAAGTCCCTGTAGAGGTGCCAGTCAGCAAATCCGCTAATTTCGGGCAACACGTGGCGCTCGACCCTGAGACCCATGATCGGTTCCGCGCGAACATCGAAACGACCCGTGATCAAGTGGAGTCGCGGCTCCGGCAGTATGTGCCGCATAGCCTCGGCATATTTCGCAATTTCCACCGTGACGCCATCCACCGAGCAGTGGAAGGTCACCAGCCCCACTCCGCGACTTATGTGCCGGGCGAAGGCGTCGAAATCATCGTCGAAATTCAGGCTCGGTGTGCCGCGCCCGTCGCGGAGCCGGTCGAGCATCAACCCCAGGTCGAACCAGGTGCTTATATCCTCTTCTCGCAGGGCATCGATCATGCGGTCCGCGCTGTAGCGCCGTCCTCGGTGCACGATGACTCACCTCACTGCGGAAAGATCGCCTGCAGCTTTTGCTCCAACACCTCGAACGAGAAGTACTTCCGCCCGAGTTCGAAGTTATGCTCGGCGATTTCCACTTGGAGTGCCGGATCGTGGATAATCCGGTCGATTTCGGCCACGGCCTCGTCCGTGAGGTTGCTGTCCTCCAGCATCACGGTCTTGAAGCCGTGGCTGCCGATATCCGGCCAGTAAACGGGTTTGTAGTTGTTCACGAAAACGGGTCTGCGGGCGACGACCGCCTCGACAAACGCGTTTCCGAAACCCTCGTAGGTGCTGAAATAGGTGCAGGCGACGGCGTGTGCGTAGGCGTCGGCCAGGGAGAAAATCCGCTCGCCCGTACTCGACGATCCCCGGCCGCTGAGAAGCTTGTGGTGGGCGAAGATGACCCGGTCTTTCATACCGTTCCTCTCGATCTGCCTGAGAAGCTCCCTGTAGTAGCCCTTGCGATGATCGTCGGCCGCGCTCCCGGTGATTACCAACTTAACGCGCGGGTCTTCCAGCTGGCCGACGAGATCGATGGCAACTTCGATCCCCTTACGCCGGACAATCCTGGTAATCTGGAAAAGGGGGATGTCACGGTCCTGCAGCCCTATGCTCGCGGGCAGATGGGCGTTGTACGAATCCTTTTGCGCGAAGGGCTTATCGAAATTCATCACGTTGGGCACGACCATGGCATCGATGTCGAACTTCTCCTTGAGAACGCTCCGCTGATTGGAGTTGATCACGGCGTGTCTGGCGTGGGAGGTACGCAGGGGGAATGTCTCTTCCACTATCTGCGTGATTTCGGGGAAAGGTGAGGCGTAACGCGAGCCCCGCTCCCAGTAGAAATCGTGGTGGTGAATTACGATCGGAAGATCGAGGCGCTCTCCACAACGCATGATGCCCATGCCCAGGGACAAATGGGCCGGCAAGGACGATGCGTTCTCGACGAGAAGCACGTCGATGCGACAGTCCAGGATCCACTGGAAAATAGCGGTCGCAATGTGGCTGGCGGTCGCGTCGAGGTGACTCAGAAGTCGTTCCGCATCATCCGGTGGAAAGAAAAAAGCCCGGTTCTGCTCCCATTCGCACTCGGGGGAAAAGAATGAAAGAACCCGAAGTGCCTTCTGGTTCTCCGGTTCGATCACATCCTTTTTGAAATGACCGGAAAGAATGAATATCTCGTGTCCCATTTTCTGCAGGACTTCTACCCACTTCTCGGTCTCCAGAGCGACGCCGTCGACGTCACCGATGCGTCCGATGATAATCCCGATTTTCATTTCATTAACTCACCGTGTTTTTCTTGGGGAAAGTAGGCGAAACCGCTGTCCCCTCTGAAGACGCGGCGGCTGAAGCGAGCAACCCGACCCAGTGCTCTTGCAGATCCGGGTCGTCTTCAAGTGAGGCTCCCTCCAGCAGCGGGACAATGGTCTTTAGCGGCACAGTGCTTGGTTCAATGCCTGCGGCTTCGAGCCGGTCCTGGGCCCTAAGGAAGAGCGAGATCTGACGCCTGAACCTAAAGCTCCTAAGGTGGTCTTGAAGGATGAGGCCGATCTCTTCAAGGGGCGAGTCGATCAACTTCGCTGCGAAACCACTCGCTTTCTCAAGTGCCTTGCCCATCGCTTCCACGCTGCCTGGCAGTGCTGGGAACCCCATCTGCTCACCCCCCTCGGACATGCTCACATCTGCGACTCTGCTGCGCGCCAACAATGGCGACTGCAGCCAAGATGCGCGAGCCCAGATCTTGTCCTGACCTGCTCTAGTCCGCTCTAGTCCCTCAGATGGTGCCATTCATTCTCAGGTAGCTGTCGGAGGAAGTCGTCCACTAGAGCGAAGACGTCATGATCCTCTGCCCACCTATACATAATCTGGGATTGGAGTCGGACGATCTTGTCGAGATTGGAAGTGTGCCCCCAAGCTCCGAGGATCAGCGGGGGTGATAGCTTCTCCCCCGAGCCCTCACCCTGGTTGTTAAGAAGCAACTCGAACATCTCGTGCCAGCGGGTGGGGATGGGCAAACGCGCCCCGCGTCTCTGCAGTACTGAAGCAAGGATTCAAGCAGCCCGTCGTCGCTCATTAGTAGTGCTTGAAGTCACCTTGTGGGATGGCGTGAGGGGACGTGAAAACTGGGGGCTGCAGTGGAAGGGCGCTACCACAGCTCAATCATGAATCAAGCGCTCCACCGTCCGGTGGTCTCAGGGGCAGGGCGCGAATCTCCATCGGGGCATCGGAGTTGCTGAGGTGTGCATGTTAGTGTGCATGTTCAGGTTCACGAACCTCGTGTATCGCACAGCCGTCCCAACCCTATATGACGAGAAAACCCCCGGGATTCCACAATTCTTGCGAAATCCCGAGGGTGCTCGGCGGGCTTGTAAGGCAGGTGGCGCTGCGACCCGATAGCCACCACGACGAGGCTCGTGGCGCGCTAACCCTCGACGCGCCGAATCCGCTCGATCACGACCCTCTCCACCAACTGCTGGCCTTCGATTGCACCCATCTGGATGTCACGCACGACGTCCATGCCCTCGATGACCTGGCCGAACACGGCGAACCCCTGACCATCGAGGTTGCGGTGGCCGCCGAAGTCGAGCGAGGGCTGGTCGTTGATGCAGATGAAGAACGACGCGCGGGCCGTGTCCGGCCCACCTCGGGCCATCGAGAGCGCGCCATCCACGTGCGAGAGCCCCGTGGCCGCGGTCCGTTCGAGCGGAATCGCGGGACGCATCCGTTCGCGCATTGAACGATCCACTCCGGCCTGGATGACTTCGATCCTCACCGAGTCGTTCGGCTGATTGTCCATGCGCACGCTGCGGTAGAACGTGCCAGCGTCGTAGACACCGTCATCCACGTAGTCGAGAAAGTTGTTCGCCGTAACGGGGGCCGCACCCACAAATATCTCCGCGGTGATGTCGCCGCTGGCGGTCTCCATGCGGACGACCACCACGCCTCCGACTGCCTGGCCGGCGGCGGGCGAGGCGAGGAGCGTCCACACCAGAACGCCGAGCGCCATCGCCCGCGCCCGGCTCATCACGACGGTGGGCCGTAAGCGGGATGCCGTGGACGGTCCACTAGTTCCCGCCGGGCGTAACGGAGATCGGCATGCGATGCTCGGTGCCGTTCACGGTCAGCACGGCCGTGTACTGCCCAGCCTGCACCGTGTTCGCTCGGCGGCTGAAGCCGCCGCCACCCCGGCCGCCCTGGTCACCTTGGTCGTCGCCCATACGGTCGAGTCGCCACTCGATCTGGTGCAGGCCCGCGGAGCCGCTCGCCTCGAGCACGTTCACCATCCTACCCTGGCCGTCCTGCACCTCGAGCGAGACGTCGGCGTCCGCACCGAGCCAGTAGTGGAGGTAAGCGCTCTGCCCATTCGAGCCGGACCCTCCACGGCCGCCGCTCGGGAGCACGCCATCTTCAGCACCGAACACGTGCGAGCTCGAGGCGACGATCGCCGGGGTGAGCTGCTGGAGCTGACGCACATCGAACGCGAACATGCCGCGGCCGTGGGTCGCCACCACCATGATGTCCTCGCGGGGGTGGATCACGAGGTCGTGTACGAACGTGCTCGGCAGCTCGTGGCTGAGAGCATGCCACTGCTCGCCTTTGTTCAGCGACACGTAGACCCCGACGTCGTTCCCGGCGTAGAGGATGTTGTCGTTCTTCGGGTCCTCGCGGATGATGTTCACCGGCCCGAAGGGGATGCCGTTCGCGATGCTCTGCCACGTCTGGCCGTAGTCGGTGGACTTCCACACGTACGGGGCGAAGTCGTCGCTGCGACGCCCGTTCTGCGTCACGTAGACGGTGCCCTCGTCGAGGCGTGACGCCACCACTTCGGAGGTAAAGCGGTCGGGATGTAGACCACTCGATATATCCGTCCAGCTCTCGCCGTCGTTCATGGTCACGTGAACACGACCGTCGTCCGTGCCGGCGTAGAGCAGGCCCTGCCTGATCGGTGACTCCGAGAGCGCAACGATGGTCTGGAACTGGATGTCACCAATGCGGTCAACGTCATTGTGAGACAGGTCCGGGCTGATGCGCTCCCAATCGTCGCCCTGATTCGTCGACTTGAAGACGAAGTTCATGCCGTGGTAGATGGTGTTCGCGTCGTGCGGCGAGATGATGAAGTGCGCCAGCCACTGGCCTCGAAGCGGCGGTTCGCCCGGGGCTGCGCTAGGCACGATCGACGTGTTCTCGCCCGTCGCGAGGTTCCTGCGCGAGATCGACCCGTAGAAGCCGGCCGAATACACGAGGTTCGGATCGCGCGGGTCGATCGCATGGTGGCTGCCCTCGCCACCGGGCGCGCTGTCGAACTCGACCGCAGGAATGTCGTGGCGCCCGTTGCTGAGGTCGACGATACCACTGTACGAGCCGTGGTCCTGCACCGAACCGTACACGCGAAACGGATCGCCCAGGTCGAAGTTCACATTGAAGAACTGGACCATCGGCAGCTCGCGGAAGAACCGCCAGTTCTCGCCACCGTCGTACGAGACGTACGCGCCCCCGTCGTTGTTGTTGACCAGGTACTCCGAGTTGTTCGGATCGATGTAGAGACCGTGGTGATCTCCGTGCATCCCCGTCAGCCGACTGAACGTGCGGCCGCCGTCCTTCGAGACGTTCAGACCCAGCCCCATGACGTAGATCCTGTCCGGGTTGTTCGGGTCGACGCGCATCTGCCCGAAGACCCACCCGTACGTGCCGCCCAGATTCTCCATGAACTCGTCCTGCTCGCTCGTCCGCCTCCACGAGGAGCCACCGTCGTCGGATCGGAACACGGTCGCGCCGCGAATCACGCCGCCGCGGGGCCGTCCGTACGCGTCGACCTCGGTATCGGCATCGGCTTCGCGCGCGATCTCGTAGTTGTCGACGAACGCGTAGATCGTCTCCGGCCGCGAGCGCGCGATGTCGATGCCGATCCGGCCGCGGTACCGGGCCTCCGGCAGCCCGTCGTTGACCGGAGTCCAGTTGGTGCCGCCGTCGGTAGTCTTCCAGATACCGGAGCCTGTGAAGTAGTCCGTCGACTGCGTGAACGCCGGCTCGTTGCGCGGATCGTTGAACTTCGCCCGCCGCCGCTGCCACGTCGCGGCATACAGCGTGTTCGGGTCGGTCGGGTGGATGACCAGATCGATGGCGCCGGTCATGTCGTCTATGAAGAGGACGTTCTGCCAAGTCTCGCCACCGTCAGTCGTCTTGTAGACACCCCGATACGGATTGTCCCGGTACTCGTGACCGCTCGCCGCGACCCAGACGATGTCGGGGTCCGTGGGGTGTACGATGACGCGCGCGATGGTCTGCGTCTCTGTGAGCCCCATGTGCGTCCAGGTCTCACCCCCGTCCGTCGTCTTGTAGATGCCCGCGCCTGCGTGCGAGCTGCGGAAGATGTTCGCTTCACCGGTACCGACCCAGACGATCTCGGGGCTCGACGGGCTGATCGCGATGTCCCCGATGGAAGTCGTGAGCTGCTCGTCGAAGAGCGACGTCCAGGTCACGCCCTCGTTCTCGGTCTTCCACAGGCCGCCCGAGGCGCCTCCGACGTACATCGTATACGTCTCGCCCCGGGGCTCTGCGACCGCGACGTCCGTCGATCGACCGCTGATGTTCGTCGGCCCGAGGTGCTGCCACGGCAGCGTGGAGAAGAGGGACCCTTCGACCATCGCCCGATGTTGTTCGAAGGCCTCCAGTCGTTCGGTGGCCGACATGCGATCACTCTGGGCGGCGAGGGGGGCGGACGGCGGAACGATGAGCAAGGCCGTCGCGAGCAGGACGAAGCCGATGCGCCTGGTGTTCATGACATGGAGCCGGTTGAGCTACGAAGATGGGGACTGCGGCACTCCGCCGCCGGAGCCGGGAACGTATGAGCCGCGCTTTCCGCCACGCCAGGGGGCGTAGTAGCTTGGCCGGACGCCCGAACGGTAGACCGGAGCCGCCACATGCAGAAGCAAACTCGATCTCTGTTCCTCCTCCTCGCTACCACTGCCTTCGTGTCATGCGGCGGCGAGCCGATCGAGGACCCTGAGAACGCGGAGGAGCACGTGCGGATGCACGCCCTTCTCGACCAGTACGCGACCGTCCGCCTCGAGGCCGACGTCTCGCACCTCTCCGCCAACGACCAGGAGGTCGTCCGCCTCCTGATCCAGGCCGTGCAGCCCATGGACGACGTCTTCTGGTATCAGGCGTACGGTGATCGGAGAGCGGCGGAAGAGCTGTCGCGCGGTGACCCGGCGACGCTCGAGTATCTGCGGGTCAACTTCGGGCCGTGGGATCGACTGCACGGGGATGAGTCGTTCATCGAGGGCGTCGGCGCCAAGCCCGCCGGAGCCAACTTCTATCCACGAGACATGACGCCGGAGGAGTTCGACGCCGCGGCCGAGGACAACCCGGAGCTACAGAGCCTCTACACGCTCGTCCGTCGAAACGACTCGGGTGAACTCGTCGCTGTGCCGTACCACGAGCAGTTCGCGGAACAGCATGAGGCTGCGGCCGCGAAGCTCAGGGAGGCGGCCGAGCTCGCGAGTGATCCAGGGCTCGCCAACTATCTGCGCCTGCGCGCCGACGCGCTCGAGACCGATGACTATCGGGTGAGCGACATGGCGTGGATGGACATGAAAGACAACCCGATCGACGTGATCATCGGACCGATCGAGACGTACGAAGATCAGCTTTACGGATACAAAGCCGGACACGAGGGCTACGTGCTGATCAAGGACCTGGAGTGGAGTGGGAGGCTGTCCCGTTTCGCGGCACTGCTGCCGAGCCTGCAGCGCGGTCTGCCGGTCGACGCGCGCTACAAGGCCGAAACGCCCGGCACGGACTCTGACCTGAACGCGTACGACGTCGTCTACTACGCGGGAGACGCCAACGCCGGGTCGAAGACGATCGCGATCAACCTGCCCAACGACGAGCGAGTGCAGTTGGAGAAGGGCACGCGACGCCTTCAGCTCAAGAACGCGATGCAGGCCAAGTTCGATCAGATTATGGTCCCGCTCGCCGAACAGCTGATCCCCGAAGACCAGCGTGCTCACGTGACCTTCGATGCGTTCTTCGGCAACACCATGTTCCACGAGGTCGCGCACGGGCTCGGTATCAAGAACACCCTGAACGGCCGTGGCACCGTGCGGACCGCTCTGCGGCAGCACGCGTCGGCGATGGAGGAAGGGAAGGCGGACGTCGTCGGACTCTATATGGTCACGCAGCTCTTCGAGCGTGGCGAGCTGACCGAGGGCTCGATCGAGGACCACTACGTGACGTTCCTCGCCGGAATCTTCCGCTCCGTGCGCTTCGGCGCATCGAGCGCGCACGGACAGGCCAACATGGTCCGTTTCAACTATTTCCAGGAGGAGGGCGCGTTTGCGCGGGACGAAGCGTCCGGAACCTACCGCGTCGACTTCGACGCGATGCGCGCCGCGGTCGATGGCCTGAGCGAGCTGATCCTGACGCTGCAGGGAAACGGCGACTACGAGGGTGTGGAGGCGTTGATGACCGAAAAGGGGGTCGTCCCGCCGGAGCTCCAGGGCGACCTGGACCGGCTCGACGCGCTAGGGATCCCGCGTGATATCGTGTTCGAGCAAGGAATCGGAGTACTGTTCGGCCGCTAGCGGCTCTCTGCAACTTTTTGCTCCCCTAGAGCGTCTACAAGAATAGGGGCGCTCCTATAGAGCGTCTAGGAGACAACACTCGGGGAACGAAGCTCGTGACAACTGCACGCACCGATCTACTTCAGGGCACGCTCGAGCTCCTCATTCTCAAGACACTACAGATCGGGGAACCGATGCATGGATGGGGCGTGGCTGTGCGCATCCAGCAGCTCTCCGAAGATGTCTTGCAGCTCAATCAGGGCTCCCTGTATCCCGCGCTCCATCGACTGGATCACAAGGGATGGATTCGCTCCCAGTGGGGCGTCTCCGAGAACAACCGCCGCGCGAAGTTCTATCGGCTCTCGGCGCTTGGACGGAGACAGCTCGCGGACGAGCAAGAGCACTGGGACCTCTTCACCGGTGCCGTGCAGCGGATCCTGACGGCGGACTAGGCGACGGGGAGCGGAGGCGGGGGGATGACCATGCTGACGGACTGGCTACGCGGCATCGGAGTGAAGCTCAAGACGCTCCTTCGACCTGACGCGGCCTGGAAGGACCTTGACGACGAAGTGCGCTTCCACCTCGAGATGGAGGCAGCTCGACTTCGGAGGGAGGGGCTAGCACCTGAAGAGGCCCGGCGTCAGGCGATGCTCCGCTTCGGGGGTGTGGAACGAATCAAGGACGAGACCCGGGAGGCCCGGGGAACGAAGCTTTGGGAGGACATGATGCAGGATCTCAAGTACGGGCTGCGCATGATCGTGAAGAACCCCGTGTTCAGCGCCGTGGCGATCATCACGCTGGCGCTGGGCATAGGTGCGAACACCGCAATTTACACGGTGGTCAAAGCCGTGTTGCTCGACCCGCTTCCGTTCGAAGAATCGGAGGAGCTGACGCTGCTCTGGACACGCAACGACGAGCAGAATCAGGACAAGTACATGGTGTCGCCCATGGACTTCGACGACTGGCGGACCATGAACACCACGTTCGAGTCGATGGCCGCGTTCTGGCCCACAACGGGGACCGTGACCGAGGACGACGGGAATCCGACGCGTGTGCGTGTGGTGCACACGACCGAAGACTTCTTCACGGTAATGGGTGTGCTGCCGCTCTCGGGGCGGGCCTTCCGGGAAGACGACGGCCCGGGCTCGACGGCAGTCGCAGTGCTCAGTCACGGATTCTGGCAACGCCGCTTCGGAGGCGACCCGGCCGTAATCGGCCAGTCGATCACGTTGGATGGCGGCCCGATCGAGGTCATCGGTATCGTGCGGCCGGAGCACACGTTTCCGGACAACACGGACATGTGGATCAACATGACGTGGACCATGCAGATCCAGAGTAGACAGGCGCGTTGGATGAGCGCCATCGGTCGTCTGAACGACGCCGACGCGCTCGGGGCGGCGCGCACGGACCTGGTCGGTGTCGCGGCCCGAATCGAGCAGGCGAATCCCGACTCGAACCGCGGCTGGACCGTCACGGTGGCGAAACTGCACGACGAGATCGTAGGAGATACACGGACGGCGCTGCTCGTTCTGCTGGGCGCGACGGGCTTCATTTTGCTCATCGCGTGCGCAAACGTCGCAAACCTCTTGCTCTCCAGGTCGGAAGTGCGGGCCAAGGAGATCGCGGTCCGGGTGGCGTTCGGGGCTGGGCGCGGGCGCCTGATCAAGCAGCTCGTGACCGAGAGTCTGGTGCTCGCAGGGGCGGGGGCGCTGCTCGGCCTCGCGGGCGCACAGGTCGGTGTGCGCGTGCTGCTGAGCCTCGCGCCGGTCACACTGCCACGCGCCGAGTCGATCCAGATCGACGGAACGGTGCTCGGTGTAGTCGCTGGCGTGAGCCTGCTGACCGGAGTTCTCTTCGGGCTCGCGCCGATCGTGCGTCTACTGCAGTCGGACTTGCAAAGCACCATCCGAGACGGAGCCAGGTCAACGGGGAGCGCGGGAAAGCAAAAGGTTCAAAACGCTTTCGTCGTCGCACAGTTCGCGATGGCTCTGATGCTCGCGGTCGGTGCCGGCCTACTGGTCCGCAGTTTCCAGAACCTACGCTCCGTGGATCCCGGATTCGTGCCCTCGGGGGTGCTCACGCTGGAGCTCGACGTCTCGACGTCAGTGGCCCCCGGAAACCAGGAGGTCATCGACTTCTACGAGCAATTCGAGCGACGCATCGCCGAATTGCCCGGTGTCCTGGCGGTCGGTGATGCGTCGAGCCTACCACTGGGTGAGGCGCTCGACTACAGCCAGATCTTCAGCTTCGTGGACAAGGAGGTGCCACCGGAGGTCGAAGTACGCGCGTTCAACCGGCTCGTCAGCCCCGGATTCCTGTCGGCGATGCGCACCCCGATCATCGCGGGACGCGACTTCAATTCGATGGACCGGGTGGGGTCACCCGGTGCAGTCCTGATCAACGAGACGCTCGCCAACCGATTCTTCCCCGGCGAGGACCCGATCGGCGAGAAGATCGGGGACGTGCGCACCTGTTACGGTCCGCTGGGCTGCCTGCATGTCGCCGGCGACATCCAGGAATCGGAGATCGTGGGAGTCGTCCGTGACGTTAAGTACGACGGGCTGCGCGTAGACGCACAGCCCGGCATTTACTTCAGCGGGATGCAGTCCTCGATCAAGCGCCGCACGATCGTGGTGCGGTCGACGAGCGCGACCAGCGCCCTCTTGCCCGCGATCCGACAGGAGCTCGCGAGCATGAACCCGAGTGTGGCACTCACCAACGTCCAGTCGCTGGATGACGTTGTGGCCGACGCGCAGTCCCGGGACCGATTCAGCGCGCTACTGCTGTCGATGTTCGGCATCGTCGCTCTGCTTCTGGCCTCTGTGGGCGTGTACGGCGTGCTGGCCTACACGGTCGAGCAACGCACGAGCGAGCTCGGAATCCGAATGGCGCTCGGCGCTGACCGGGGCGACGTGAGAGGCATGGTGCTGTCGGACGGACTGCGCTTGGTGCTCGTGGGTCTCGGTGTTGGAATCGTAGGAGCGATCGCCGTGTCGGGTGTGATCTCGAGCCAATTGTACGGCGTGAATGCGCGGGACCCGGTGATCTACGGTGGCATCACGGCCTCGCTGCTGCTGGTCGGCCTGACCGCGAGCTTCGTACCGGCCTGGCGGGCGACCCGCGTGTCACCATTGGTCGCGATGCGCAGCGAATAGTCCGACGCTGGGCGGGTCGGCGATGGCGCCGGCCCGCCCTACGCGATGCCGCCACCGGTAAGCGCCTTCACCAATCTGTAGAGGAATTCCTGACCCTCGTAGAAGCTCTGGATGCTGATGCGCTCGTCCCTTCCGTGCGCTCGTATGTCATCCATATCGTTGAACAGCCCGCTCACGCCATAGACCGGGATGCCCTCCCTGCGCAGATAGAGTCCGTCGGTCGCTCCGGTGGACATGACCGGGAGCACCTTTACGCCCGGCCACATCTGCTCGGTGATGCGCTCGATCGGGCCGAGCACTTCGTCGGTCAGTGGTGAAGGCGGGCTCGGTGTCGCGGTGCCGCGGGGCTCGACGGTTACGCCGAACGGGCGAGCGAGCTCCTGGAGCTTAGCTTCCACTTCCGCTGGATCGTGAGTTGGGAAGATGCGGCAGTTCACGTTCGCTCGTGCCAACTGGGGCAGCGCGTTCTCCGCATGACCACCTTCGAGCAAGGTCGCCACGCACGTGGTGCGCAGCCGCGAGTTGTAGCCCGGATCGACAGAGAGCGTCGCGGCGGCTTGGGCGTCGTCCGGGTTGGCGATGATGCGTCGCATCGCCTCGCCCATTTCACCGCCGACGAGGTCCGCCGACCCACCGAAAAACTCTTCCGTGACTTCATGGAGCATGACGGGGAACGCGTAGGCCCGGACAGCGAGCAAGGCCTGGGACAGCTCGTAGATCGCGTTCTTGTCGACCGGGAGCGACGAGTGACCGCCGGGGTTCGTCGCGGTGAAATAGAACGACAGGAATTTCTTCTCAGCGGCCTGCACGTTGTTGGAGATCTTGCGACCGTTCCTCTCCATGCCGCCGCCACCTTCGTTGAGCGCATACGCCGCGTCGATCAGGTCACGGTGCTCCGCGAGCAGGAACTCGACACCGTTGCGCGGACCTCCTTCTTCGTCCGCTGTCAGCGCTAGGACGATATCACGGTCGGGCACGAAGCCCTCTCTGCGCATGCGGATGAAGTTGGCCGTATAGATCGCGGCCTCGTCCTTGTTGTCGGTGACGCCGCGCCCATAGTAGAAGCCGTCCCGCTCGAGGAACTCGAACGGGTTCAGATCGGCACTCCAGTCCTCGGGCAACGCCTCGACGACATCGATGTGCGCAAGTAACAGGATCGGCTTCAGCGAGCTGTCCCGTCCGCGGTAGCGCGCGACGAGGTTGCCTTTCGTCGGCGCGTCGGACGGGACGAGCACATGCACGTCCTCCTCCGGGAAACCAGCCTCGAGAAGCGCGTCCGCCATCGCGCGTGCCGCGACGGTGTTGTTGCCGCGTTCGCTGTCCGTCGTGTTGATCTCGATGAGCTCGGCGAAGAGCTCGCGCGCGAGATCCATGTACTCTTGCGGAGGGGTCGTCTGGGCCACGCCGGTCGTGACGGCCAGAGCGATCCCTAGCGCGAGCACGGCGGCGATCCGAAGCATCCTCGTCATCTCAGGCTTTCCTCTTTCTCTTACGCGACTCTCTTGTAAACGACACGAGCGCCGATTACGCGATGCCACGTTCACCAGTCGATACAAGAACTCCATACCTTCATGGAAGTTCTGAATCACGACATGACGCACTATGCGTCGCTACTTCACCCAGGTCGTGAGCTCGGCGGCGGGACAGCGCGCTTTGGCCTCCGGCACGCTCGCGGGTTCTCCCACGTTGATGGTGGCGACGATGCGCTCACCCTCCGGGAGGCCCACCGCCGCACGCGACCGCGGGTCGTCCATGATCCCGCCAGACTTGATGTGCGTGCCGAGCCCCATCGCGTGGGCGACCAGCGAGAGGTTCTGGATCGCCATGAACGTTGCCGCGTAGTCCTCTTCGCGGATCTCGGGGTTCTCGTCGAGCACGACGCTTACGACGAGCATGAACGGAAGCTCCCGGTGCGTACGTTCGACCTTCTCGATGACGGCCTGAGCCGCGTCGGGGGCCTCCACCCGCTTCGCTTTGCGGGCACCGAGCGCGGCCCCATACGCGGCGCGCGCCTCGGGACCGAGTACATAGAACCGCCAAGGCTCGGTCATACGGTGGTTCGGCGCCTGGCAGGCTGCGTCGAGCAACCGTTCGATCTCTTCGCGGGAGATCTCTCGGTCGGTGAACTCTTTGATCGAACGTCGGGTCGCGATGGCCTCGAGAACTGTCATTGGGCGGGGCGGTCGGGGAGGACGGGAGGTGCGAACCGTCGGAATCTGCAAGAAGCCGGGACCCGGCGCATGTGGGCACACGGCCCCAGCCCTAGCCAAGCCCGCCTGATGCCTCCGTACCGTGCCGCGACTCTACAGACCGGAGACGCCGTGTCCTTTCGCCGTGAGCTGGGCCGATTCGATACTGCGTGCGTGGTCGGCGGCGACATCACCGGTGCCGGCATCCTCATCAAACCCTGATACGGAAATGTCCATACCTGACGCACGCTTTCCCGCCAGCTGGGCTCCGTACATGACGTGGGCGAAGCACCACGCTCACACCAAGTACAACCTCACGGGGTCGAACCTCCTGCCCTGCACGATCGACGAGCTGCCGGGTGCGAGAGAGGCGGTACGCCTGTACGATCGCAACGATGACGGGTGGCCCCCGCTCGTGCACGCAATCGCCCAGCGGTACGACATCGACGCGGCGCGGGTCGCGACCGCGCCGGGTGCGTCCGGAGCGAACTTCCTAGCGCTCGCGGCGCTGGTGCGGCCCGGCGACACCGTGCTCGTCGAGTGGCCTGGGTACGACCCCCAGGCCGGCGCCGCTCGCTTCCTCGGCGCGCGGGTCAACACGTTCGAGCGCGGATGGCACGACCGCTTCGCGCTGATCCCCGAAAGGGTGAAAGCAGCGCTCACACCCGAGACGCGGGCTGTGGTCATCACCAACCTGCACAACCCGTCCGGGGCGTATGCAGCGCCTGACGCTCTCGAGGCGGTGGGCGACCTCGCACGTGCCGTCGGCGCCAAGGTGATCGTCGATGAGGTCTACTTGGATGCGTTGAGGGGCGTGGACTTGAGCCCGGCGGCTACCCGAGACGACGTGTTCGTGTCCACGAATAGCTTGACCAAGTCGTACGGCCTCTCCGGGCTTCGCGTCGGCTGGATGATCGCAGACCCTGGAACCGTGGAGCGGGCACTACGCGTGCGCGACGTCGTGGACGCGGTCGGCTCGATCCCGTCAGAAACGCTCGGAGTGCTCGCGTTTCAGCAGCTGGACGCTCTGCTCGAGCGTGCGCGTGGCGTGCTCGAGCCCGGCCAAGCCATCATGCGCGACTTCATGGCGTCGCGGGCCGAGCTGGAATGGGTTCAACCGATCGGAGGCGCGATCGCCTTCCCCCGACTCGTCGGCGTCGATGACGCCGAGCCGTTCGTCGAGATGGCGGCGACCGAGTTCGACGTCGGAGTCACCCCCGGACATTTCTTCGGCGCCCCCGAGCACTTCCGCATCGCCGTCGCAGGCGAGCGGAGCGTGCTCGAGCGCGGCTTGGAAGTTCTGGGACGAGCGCTCGACCGGGGTCTCCCTTAGAAGCCCGTCAGAAGTACGGCGGGCAGGCCTTCGTAGACTTGCCGACGGGCCCCGTCTCCGCCAGCATGGCTCCTGCCTAGACCCATCGCTGGAGGACCCCATGCGCAAGTGCGCCGCAGTCACCGTCACGGCTCTCTCCCTCGTACTCGGTGCCTGCGAGCCCCCCGCCGCCGCGGACCTGATCCTGACAGGCGGAAGGATCGCGATCGTCGACGACGACTTCTCGATCCACGAGACCCTCGTCGTGCGGGACGGGCTCGTCCTGGCGGTCGGGGACGCCTCACTCGCCGACGAGTACTCGGCGCCAAGGACGGTCGATCTGGATGGTCGGCTGGTGGTTCCGGGCTTCAACGACACCCACACACACATCCGCGGCAACGCGCGCAGGCACATCGACCTCGGTGGTACGGAGTCGATCATCGAGATTCAGGATCTCATCCGCGCCAAAATCGAAGAGATGGGTGAGGGAGAGTGGATCACCGGATACGGATGGAGTGAGGACGAGCTCGCCGAGGGCCGCCGGCCATTGCGGGCAGATCTCGACGAAGCCGCCCCCAGCAACCCGGTCATGCTCACCCGGGCTGGCGGCCACAGCGCGGTAGCGAACTCTCTGGCGCTGTCATTGGCTGGGATCGACCGCAACACGCCTCAGCCCGAGGGAGGCGTGATCGAGTACGACGAGACCGGCGAGCCCAACGGCGTGATCCGCGAACGGCAGGGCATGGTCGGGCGGCTCGTGCCGGACGCGAGCCCCGAGGAGCTGCGTGAGACCCACGTGCAGGTGCTGCGTGACCAGCTCGAGCTCGGTATCACCAGCGTGATCCAGGCCGGAGAGAACCCCCGCGGCTTCGCACGCTGGGAGAGCATCTACGACGAATTCGGTGCCGAGCTGCCCCGAGCCGTCGTGCAGATCCGCTGGAGTAGCGCGGACCGCCTCGCGGAGTTCGGACGCATGTCCGGAGACGGAGACGACCGCTTCCGAGTCGGAGCGATCAAGGTGCTGGTCGACGGCGGGTTTACCGGCCCGGCGGCGTACACCATCGAGCCGTACGTGGGCATGGGAGAGTACCGAGGGATGCTGAACGTGCCCGAGGACGAGCTGCGCAGCTTGATCATGGAAGCGAACGCGCTCGGCTGGCAGCTCGGCTTCCACGCCATCGGCGACGCCGCGATCCAGCTCACTGTCGACGCGATGGTCGATGCGCTTGACGCGAATCCACGTGAGGATCATCGGCACTATCTGAACCACTTCACGGTAACGCCACCGGTCGAGACGCTCGAGCTCATGGCCGAATACGACATCGCGATCTCACAGCAACCGAACTTCACGTACACGCTCGAGGGACGGTACGCGGCGAACCTCGACGGAGACCGGCTCGCCCACAACAACCCGCTCAAGATCCCGATGGACTACGGGATCTTCATGGCGATCAGCAGCGACATCCTGCCGATCGGACCGATGGTGGGGCTGTACGCTGCCGTGACCCGCAAGGGCATGTCGGGCGAGGTGTACGGCCCCGACGAAGCGCTCACGATCGAGGAAGCGATCCGAGCCTATACTCGCAACGCGGCGTGGCTCACGTTCGAGGAAGACACCAAGGGCACGCTCGAGCCGGGGATGCTCGCGGACATGGTGGTGCTCTCGGAAGACCTGCTCACGATCGACCCCGAGCGGATCCTCGGCGTCGAAGTCGACATGACGATCGTCGGTGGACAGGTGCTATACGAACGCAGATGAGATGGCAGGCCAAGCTCGTTTTCGCTCAGTGCTCCTTGTGCATCTTCCCCAGGTCGCCACATCCTGAGCGACTCGATTCCCAGTAGCAGATCACGAGAGAGCCCCATGCACCATGTCGCACGACTTTCGCTCGCCCTATTTCTGGGCCTCGCTCCGGCGCTAGCCGCCCAAGAAACCACGCCGAGGCCACTCACGCTCGAGGACTACGGGGAGTGGAACCGCATTACGCAGGTCACGTTGTCAGGAAACGGGCTCTGGCTGGCCTACGCGTATCAACCGAACGACGGGGATGCCACGTTTTTCGTTCGCGAGCTCGACGGCGACATCGAGTACGAAGCTACCAACGGCTCGGGTGCCCTATTCAGCAATGACGGACAGTGGGTGGCGTTTCTCACGTCTCCGCCGGAGGAAGAGGCGGACCAGGATGGCGAAAGCGAGGAGCCGGTGCGTCGCACCCTGCATCTGATCGATCTCCGGTCGGGCGATCGCACGGAAGAGTCAGCGGTGCGCTCGTTCTCCTTCAGCGAGGACGGCCGCTTCCTCGCCATCCACAAGGAGCAGTCCGACGACGATGCCGAGCACGAGGGGTCCGATCTACTGCTGCGCGATCTGCAAGAGGGATCGATGCTCAACTTCGGCAACGCTTCGGCCTACGCCTTCAATGACTCGGGCGACCACCTCGCCTACATCGTCGACGCCGACGGCCAGTCCGGGAACGGCGTGTACCTGGTAAGTCCCGCGGATGGGCGGATTCGGCCTCTCGACACAGGCGCACATCACTACGACGACCTGGCATGGAACGAAGCTGGTGATGCACTCGCAGCCCTTCGAGGGGACGAGCCGGACGGAAAAACTCTCCGTGAAAACGTGCTCCTGATCACTTCGGATGTCGGTGGAGCACCACGCACGACCGTGTACGACCCGTCGAGCGACTCTGCCTTCCCCACCGGCTTCGTGCTCTCCGAGTTGGCGAGCACGCAATGGACGGAGGATGGTCGGCGCATTGCCGTCGGCATCAAGCCGCAAGAGGACGAGCTAGACGAGGACGAGGATAAGGACGACGAGCGCCCGAACGTCGACGTTTGGCATTGGGCCGACGAACGTCTGCAATCTGTGCAGATGGTCCAGGCTGACGCGGACCGGCGCTACACATATGCGTCCGTCTACAACGTGGAAGACGGTAGCTTCGTGCGTCTCGCGGACGACACCATGCGACGCGTGGACATCAGCAACGGTGCTTGGGCCATCGGGCGTCGCGACGTCGCGTACCGCGGGAACGTGAGCCAAGCCGGCGGGATGGCCGACTACGTCCGCATCGACATGTGCGACGGCGAGCAGACGGAGTTCCTGTCCGGACTCCGCCGTCCGATGGGGACATCGCCGGATGGAGCCTGGTACGTGTACTTGGCGGACGAGCAGGTCCACGCCGTAGAGCTGGCCACTCTCGACGATCACAACCTCTCCGAGCGGGCGGGCGTGGACTTCGTGAACCGCGAGTTCGATCTCGTAGCCGAGGCGCCCGCCTACGGAGTCGCCGGCTGGACCGAGGACGGCTCGGTCCTGCTCTACGACCGCTGGGACATCTGGGAAGTGCCGCTGGCAGGCGGGGACGTCGTGAGTGTCACCGGAGGAGCCGGAGACGCGGCCGATATCCGGTACCGGGTCGTGCGACTCGACACCGAGGCCGATTACGTGAATCCGGACGGGGCGCTGCTCTCAGCGTACGGGGAGTGGACCAAGCAATCCGGATACGCTCGGGCGCGTCCAGGACGCGCGCCCGAACCGGTGCTGTTCGGCGACGAAATGATCGCACAGGTCGTCAAAGCCTCCGACGCGGACCGGGTGGTCTTCACTCGCCAGACCTTCGAGACGTTTCCCGACTACTGGGTCTCCGACACGCGCTTCCGGAACCCGAGGCAGGTGACGGACGCGAACCCCCAGATCGTGGAGTTCGTGTGGGGCCGCAGGGTGTTGGTGGACTACACCGACGAGCGCGGAAACGCGTTGCAGGCCACACTCGCGCTACCCGCAGGCTATCAGGAGGACACGCAGTACCCGATGCTCGTCTACTTCTACGAGAAGATGTCCCAGCGGCACCACCAGTTCTCGATGCCTGTGTACGACGATCGCCCGCACATGTCGACGTACGCGAGCAACGGGTACCTGGTGCTCATGCCCGACATCATCTACGACGACGGGTACCCCGGCAGCTCGGCGCTGGACGACGTAACGTCGGCGGTCGAGAAGGTCATCGATCTCGGCTACGCGGATCCCGATAGGATCGGACTCCAGGGGCATTCCTGGGGCGGATACGAGACGTCGTTCATCCTCACGCAGACCGACATGTTCGCATCGATCGTGACGGGCGCCCCGCTCACGAACCTCATGAGCATGAACAACATCCTGTACAAGCGCACCGGCAATCAGAACGGACCGATTCTGGAGTGGAGCCAGGGTCGCATGGGTGACCAGCCGTGGGACGACATGGAGCGTTGGATCAGCCAATCACCGGTGCACCACGCGCCGAACATCAGCACGCCATTCTTGATCCTGCACGGCACGGAGGACGGAGCGGTCGACTGGAACCAGGGACTCGAGCTGTACACGGCGGCGCGCCGGCTGGACAAGGAGGTCATCCTGCTATCGTATCCCGACGAGCCCCATCATCTACGCAAGGAAGCGAACCAGAAGGACTTCCAGACGCGCATGAAGCAGTTCTTCGACCACTATCTCATGGGCCTGCCCGCGCCCGAGTGGATGACGAACGGCGTTCCGTTTCTCATGAAAGGGAAGGAAGCGCCCGAGAAGGTCATTTCATGAACCCCAGACTGCGTGCCGCCACGGTCCTCGCAGTACTCGTGCTGGCGACCGCCTGCGCGAGCGGAGGCAGCCGCATCAGCTCAAACGGCCCGTTGACCTCGGAAGACCTCATCGCGGGGCGTTTCGCGGACCCCATGGACGCGCTGCGCAGGCTGCGACCGGGGTGGATGAACAGGGTGCGAGGTATTTTCATCGAAGGCCATTCGGTTACAGCCGACGACCTGGCGCTCGAGCCGATCGGCGGGATCGCGGAGATCCGGCTGCTGCCGTGCGAGCGCGCGATGATCAAGTACCCGGTGAACTGCGTGTCGGCGAACTACCTGGAGATCACCCGCAAGCACATTCCGTAGCAGCGTTGCGAAGGCCGTGGAGGACCTGTTTGCGCTGGCGCTCGTCGAAGCTGCTGCGGGCTGTTCGCGGTAGGGTGAGCGGCCGCGCGTGAATGACCTTGCAATCCAATCGATTATCGCCGCCCCAGCCCCGTACCGAACGTCAGCACAGGCGCGGCTCCCCCGGACCCAGTTGCGCTCGAGCCGCCATATCTCCCATCCTGAAGCACAGGACGCAATCCAATCATTAGTTATGTAGCGCGTACCAGTCCGCGGCAGGCTCGATACGTGGCCATAGCACGCTAAGTGTGCTATCATGCTACGATGGCAATCACGTTTCTTGGCCGCGGCACGGAGGACGTCTATAACGGTGTGGACTCCAAGGCGGCGCGGAAGATCTGCCCGACTCAGCTCGCTCGGCGGGCTCGATCGAAGCTCTTCCTGATCGACGACGCCGAATCTGTGCAGGATCTCAGGGTACCACCGGGCAACCGGTTGGAGGCCCTGAAGGGAGATCGGCGTGGGCAATACAGCGTACGCATCAACGATCAGTTCCGGATCTGTTTCCGATGGACGGACTCAGGCGCAAGGGACGCAGAGATCATCGACTATCATTCCTGAAGAGACCTAGATCATGGTTAGAGTCCCTACGCATCGACCGCCGACTCATCCGGGCGAGATGCTTCTGGAAGAGTTTCTTGAGCCTCTTCGGATTACGCAGACTGAGTTGGCGGAACGTATTGAGGTTCCTTTCCAGAGGGTCAACAGTCTCGTGAACGGACGACGCGCGCTTACTCCAGATACCGCTCTGCGACTCTCCCGCGTGTTTGGAACGACCCCAGGATTCTGGATGAACCACCAACTGAGGTGGGACCTCTACCACGCGAAACTCGAAGCCAGGTCGGACCTAAAGCGGATCAAGCCAATCCGTCGGAAGGACTTGGCCACAACTGGCTAGCGGGCGCGCGCTACATAACAAGCGGTTGCTGCAGTCGCGGAAGAAGTTAGCGGGTCCGAAGCACTCGCCTTGCGGCTCGCGCTTCGGGTCACCATGCTGGCCGCGCAGCAGAACCGCAAACCGTTGGGCGGTGCGTCGGACGGTTGTCCTAGGGTTCGGGAGGGAGCGTGTGCTACGTCAACTGATCGAGACGTCGCGAAGGTCCGTGTGGATACTCCTGGCGCTTGTGGCATGCCGAAGTGCAGCTCCTTCGCCGCCGGCGCCAGAGGCGCTCGGGGATCTTGTTCGACGTCACTACGATCAGGTCTGTCGCGTCGACGTGGGCAGCTCTCGGGTGGTCACTGTTTCTGAGGTCTTCGATACGGTCGGGCTGGAGGCGGCACTTGGAGACCTCGGGGCAAGACCGTTGGCGGCAGATCCTCGCTCTGAAGAAGCTGGCTGGGGCGGGATCGACTTTGTCATTCGCTACGGGAGCGATGGGAAGCCCCAGGCAATGGGACGATGGGAGGCAAGTCTCGACAGCGCGACGACGTTCGATGTCGAGGCGATCCTCAGTGGGAGAGTCCGTCCGCTGCCCGGCCTGCTTGCGCCGGAAGGGTTTCGTGCCGTCGTCGAGCTTTCAGCCCGCCCGACGGTTCGCATGGAGCCTGCCGTCGTGTGCCTTCCGCACATTAGGCACGGCGATGGGGAGCGGCCCGAAGGTCTTCCCGAGGGTGTTGTTGCCACACGAGTACGGACAGGGTATCGGCCCCGAAGGAGTGGTGCCCAAGACCCACATGTTGCCGTCGTCAGGGTCCACTTGGATCGCAGCGGAGCGGTTACTACTGTCGAAGGGCTTTCCGGCGCCGCACTTCGGATCGAGGGAGCACGCGACGTTGTTTCACGGCTGAGCTTCGACCCTGGGCTTCGAAACGGGGAAGAGATCCCGAGTGAGATCGTGCTTAGGTTCCGCTTCGCTAACTGAGGGGGTCGGGCTAGTGAGATCGTACGCACGCTCGGTCCCCGGTCCATACCGGTGCACCGCTAACAAGCGAATGCTACTGACGCCGAATAAGCTGCTCATAAGTGCTTCGCACTTGTGCACGGGCTGGCGGCGCAGCAGAATCGCGAGACGTTAGGCGGAATCGGTGGGCTGCGTGGAATTTGACGGCGCTCAGTTCATCGATGGGTCGTACGGCACCCGGGACAGTTGCCGGTACTCCGGTCCCTTCCGCTCGATCACCTTACTCCAGAGCAAGTCGGGCGCATCGGTGAACACGTCATCTTCGCGCGCCGGCTCGATGATCCAACTGTCGACGGCCATCTCCGCCTCGAGCTGGCCCGGCCCCCATCCCGAGTAGCCCGCAAACACCCGCGCCCTGAGAATGCTCGGCTCGATGTCCGGCGAGACCTCGCGCACGAGAAAGCCCACGGACCCGAACACCAGGATATCTGCTAACTTGGGGTGCGCAAACTCGGCGAGGAGCACGGCGCTGCCCGGCTGGACCGGACCGCCCTGGAAGAGCAGCTCGCCGGGCGGCACCAAGTCGCTCAGGGGCGGAAGCCTCTCCTGGACCGTGACGTTCAGGGCGCGGTTCAAGACAACGCCCAGCGCCCCGTCGGCGTTGTGCTCCCCAACCAGGATCACTGTGTGGCGGAAGTTCGGATCGTACAGGCCACCGCTGGAGATCAGCAGACGGCCCCGCAGACTCTCCAATTCGTCACCTCCTCTCGACGGTCAAGGGCCGCCTGCCCCCTCATGGCAACGTAGACGGCGCCGGAGGGCAGCGCTACGACCGCAGTCCGCCTGGCCAAGGCCCGGGAGACCGTTGCGAGGCGAGAGCGCTCGGGTCCGGCCCGTCATGCGGGACTGCGCTGAGCACGGGCCGCACAGCTACCGTCGAGAGTCTTGGCCGGGTGCGCACCCGAGAGATTCCGTCTAACAAACGATTGCTGCAGTCGCGAGTGAGCGTGAGGGGTCGCGCGCTTCGCGCTCGGTCACCATTCTTGTCGCGCAGAATGACGAGACGTTATACAGGCCCAATCGCTCGAGGGGGGACGTCAGTCTACTTCGCCTCCGCCATTCGTGCTTCCCTCTGCCTAGTCAGATGGGGCACGATCCCCAACAGGCGTTGGACGAGCATGACCTGCCCGCGATGATGCATCTCGTGCTCTTTTACTGACAGAAGCATCTCTAGGCGGCTCTTGGGCGGCTGCGAAAACTCCGCGGGAAACGAGACGGTCTCGGCCAAGAACTCGTCTGAGACACCATCGAGGAATGTCGCCCAGATCTCTCCCTCCGCTTCCAGCATCGCAATCACTTCGTCCTTGGTACGAGGCTTCGCCTCCTCCGCTGCCAGTTCGGCCATGATCGCCATGAAGTCGAATCCCTCCATGCTGGACAATTTCTCCACCGCGTGAACCTGATGCTGAAAGCGATAGGACAGGGCGATATGGGTCAGCATCTTCTCAACCGTCCGACAGCCCTGGGCGGGGCAGAAGTCGTACTGGTCTTCCGGGATGTCGCGTGCGGCCTCGAGGGTGTTCTTCCGAACGGTACGAGAGCTTTGAGCGAGTTCGGTCGATCCATAGTAGGTCATGCGTCTGCTCCTCTGGAGGAGGAGTACAATAGCACCGGCGGACAAAAATTCGAGAGCCCCGTCTAGCGGTCCCATCTACCTGGCAAACGATCGGAAACCGGATGGGACCAGGCCAAGGTGGAATCGGCCGATGATGGGGCGACGATATGTGAAGTTGGGTCAGCCGGCCCACTCGGCGTCGTTTCAGCAGCTTCGTGGTCGGGCCACCGACGCGTTTCAGCACACTGAGTCGGAGCCTTCCGCATGGGCATCCCATCATCGACCTCAAGTGAGACGGGCCCGGCGTCGACTCGGCCTGACCTCCCCGTTTCAGCGGCCGTGAGGGTCAACGCACATGGGTCTCCGTCTACCTCTGGGCGTGCAACAGCCTAACTTCGAAGCTGAGGTGAGCGTCCTCCGGAGGCCTGCCTAGCATCAAGTTTGAAGTGCAACAGCATCTAAAGAGCTGAAGTGATTTCATAACACTCAGCGGGGGTTCGGAAGCCGAGCCTCCGGCGAGGTCTATTGTTGAGCTTCTTGGCGATGCGGTCGCAGTCACGCTGGGAGAGGTGAGCCATGCTGGTCCGTTTCGGGACGTACTGCCGTATGAGGC
>JADFSR010000043.1 GCA_022560615.1 Gemmatimonadota bacterium | reverse complement strand
GAGTCGTAGCAGGGCGGGCACCGCCGCCGAAGGCGGTGGTCCGACGAGGAGAGACGATGGATCAACCGCGCGGGCACCGACGCGAAGCGTTGGTCGCCATGTGCCCAACACCATGGCTGATATGATCGTCCGTGGGTGTGGGTTGGGGTGGCACGGCCCCATCTCCGTCGTTGGAGCTCCTCGACGTAGCTACGGCTATGCCTTCGCCGCTCCGCGACCCGCGCAAAGCGCGGGTGCCCTATGAGGCCGTGGCACCCGGGGACCCGTGCGACAGCACGGGTGGCGGCCCGCTGTACTCCTTCAACAGCCTCCTAGTTCAGCGCCGTCTGAACGGCCGCGATCAGACCCGGATAGCGTGCGTACCCCCAGCGGGCCTCTTCGACGTCCAGGCGCTCGCGGTTGGTGTGCGCGAAGCGCTCTTCACCCGGCGCGAAGCCCACCGTCGGAATCCCGTGCACACCGCACGACCAGCCACCGTCGGTGGCGAAGGTCCACGGGCGCACCTCGGCGGCCTCGTTGGAATCCCCGAGTCGGCCGACGGCGCGGGCCGCCGCGCCCACGACCGGATGCGACGGGTCCATGAGGAAGCCAGGTGTGAAGAGGTCTCGGTCGGCGACGATCCCCGTGTAGGTGACTTGACGCTCCCTCGCCATGCGCACCTCGTACCCGAGTGCGTCTGGGACCGACGGAATGCGCGCCTCGACAGCCATGCGCACGCGACGCACGAGCGACTCGTGGTCGTCGCCGGGAAGGATTCTCCAATCCAGCGCCACGATCGCTTGATCGGGAATCACGTTTCGACTCTGAGGCAGCACATCTACCATGGTTGCGATCAAGCTCGAAGTGCCCAGCAGCTCGTCCGATTCTTGGCTTGCCGCCAGGTCTCGGACCGCTAGCAGCACGTCGCTCAGCAGGTCGAGCGCGTTTGCCGCCCTTTCAGGGGCGCTGGCATGGCCGGCCACGCCCGTCAGGACGACCTCGAGCTCGGCTCGACCTCGGTGGCCGATGCAGATGTCTCCGTGCGTGGATTCGCCAATGATCACCACCCCCGGCTCCACCTCTCCGGACTCCAGCAGGTGCTTCATGCCCAGGCCGCCGCGCTCCTCATACACCGTGTGCGCGACGATCACGTCGCCTGGCGCCTCGCCGATCATCGACGCTGCCGCATACGTCTGCAGAGCGAGCGGGCCCTTGATGTCCATGGCACCACGACCGTGCAGAAACCCGTCACGGACCTCGCCGCTGAACGGCGGCACTTCCCACTCCGAGTGATCCCCCTCCGCCACGACGTCGAGGTGGCAGTTGAGCATCGCGGCCGGGGCGTTTCCACGCCCTCGCGCGACCCCGATCACGTTGCCGGCGTCATCCACTCGCACGTCCTCGAGTCCGAGCGCCTCCATCTCCTGGAACAAACGCCGAGCGACGTCGTCCTCCTGGCCCGAGAGACCCGGGATGGCAATGAGATCAGCGGCGAACGCCAGCGCGTTCTCGAAACTCGCGGCCTTGGACATCGTCTATCCGATGTTTTCTACGCTCAACCGAAGAGCCCCTGGATCACGTCCACGAGCCACGATGTGGACTGAGCGTCCACCTCTATGCCCCAATGAGCCACAAACCACGGTGCGAGCACCAATGACACCACGCTCATGAGCTTGATGAGGATGTTCAGAGACGGGCCTGAAGTGTCCTTGAACGGATCACCGACGGTGTCACCGATGACCGCCGCCATGTGCGGCTCGGAGCCCTTGCCGCCGTATGCACCGGCCTCGATGTACTTCTTGGCATTGTCCCAGGCACCACCGGAGTTGGCCATGAAGAGTGCCAGGAGCACGCCGGTCACCATCGCGCCGGCGAGCATGCCTCCGAGCGCTTCGACGCCCATGAAGTATCCGACGATGACCGGCGCCAGCACGGCGGTGAGGCCGGGCAAGATCATCTCGCGCAGCGCCGCCTTCGTCGAGATATCGATGCAGCGCGCCGAGTCCGGTTTCACGGTGCCTTCCATGATGCCCGGGATCTCTCTGAACTGGCGGCGAACCTCGTCCACCATCCCCTGAGCCGCACGACCCACCGCGGTCATCGTGAGCGCGGCCACGAAGAACGGCAGCATGCCACCGATGAACAGGCCGATCACCACGATCGGATCGATGATGTCGATGCCGGTCTCCTGCAGTCCCACCGCGGCCGAGTAGGCCGAGAAGAGCGCAAGCGCTGTGAGCGCCGCGGAGCCGATCGCAAAGCCTTTTCCTATGGCGGCCGTCGTATTTCCGATCGCGTCGAGCGAGTCGGTGATCTCACGGGTCTCCGGCCCCAGGCCGCTCATCTCACTGATTCCGCCCGCGTTGTCGGCGATCGGCCCATACGCGTCGACCGTCATCGTGACGCCCACGGTCGCGAGCATACCGACCGCGGCGATGCCGATGCCGTACAGACCGGCGAACTCGAACGAGGTCCAGATCGCCACACAGATGAGGATGACCGGAACCACAGTAGACTCCATGCCGACGGCGAGACCCGCTATAAGGTTGGTCGCCGCACCCGTCTGACTCGCCTCCGCGATTCTCCGTACAGGACCCGCTGCGGTGTAGTACTGCGTCACCATCCCGATGAGGATGCCTGCCATCGTACCGGCCACGATCGCGATCCATGGACCGGTCACGCCGTAGGTGACCCCCGCCGTCGTCGTGTACGTGATGCCCATGGCCTGAACGACGAAGTACATCGCACCGAGAAACAGAGCGCCGGCGATCCAGGTCGTACCGTGTAGAGCGTAGGAGGGATCGCGCTTCTCGAGGACCTTCATGGCCCCGATGCCCACCAGCGACGCGATGAGCCCGACCATTACCGTGACGAGCGGCAGCGCGACCGCGGCAGCCCGGTGCTCCACCATGGCGGCCGCCGTGGCACCGATCGCGATCGTCGCCACGATCGAGCCGACGTACGACTCGAAGATATCCGCCCCCATACCCGCCACGTCGCCGACGTTGTCACCGACGTTGTCCGCGATCGTGGCCGGGTTTCGCGGATCGTCCTCGGGGATGCCCGCTTCGAGCTTTCCGACGAGGTCGGCACCGACGTCAGCCGCCTTCGTGAAGATACCGCCACCGACGCGCGCGAAGAGGGCGATCGAGCTCGCGCCCATCGCGAAGCCGGAGACGATCTTGGCGAAGTCCGAGAACTCACCGGTTCCGGGCACCGCGTCCGCGCCGAAGACGACATAGAGCGCGCCGAGGCCGAGTAGGCCGAGCGACGCCACCGCGAGACCCATGACGGCTCCGCCGAAGAAGGCGATGCGTAGCGCCTTGCCCTGCCCCTCTGTGTTGGCCGCGGCCGCGGTCCTCGTATTGGCCCGAGTGGCAGCCTTCATGCCCGCAAAACCGGCTGAGACCGAGGTCAAAGCGCCGAAAACGTACGCGAGGGCCGGTGTCGTGCCGATCGCCAGCCACAGCAGAATCGCCACGACGACGACGAAGCCCGCCAACACGGTGTACTCGCGTCGGAGGAACGTCATCGCGCCGTCGTGGATCTGCTCCCCGATGTCGATCATGACTTCGGTCCCGGCCGGCTGCTTCTTCACGTAGCCGTATGTAATGGCCGCGACCACGAGGCCAAAAACGCCTAGGACCCAAGCGTAGTTGGTCAATGCGACAAAGTCGGTCATCGATTCAGTCTTCCTGTTGCCGTCATGAAGGTCCCTTCTATCGATTGAAGCGGTTCATCGCCGCTTCACTGCCCTCGTTGATCCACACCTCTACGGCTCCGGTCAGCTCGGGCAACAAGCCAACCACAACGTCTTCATCTTCCGCGGGCATCTCGGAGAGAACCCAGTCCGAAAGATCCGCACCATCCGGCTTGAGCCCCACGCCGATCCGGAGTCGCGCGTAGTCGTTGGACTGCAGCGCACCCGAGATGGACTTGAGCCCGTTGTGTCCACCCGCCCCACCCTCGGCGCGGAAGCGGACGCGACCCACGTGCAACGCGGCGTCGTCGACGATGATCAGGAGGTCCTCGGTGGCGTCGAACGACTCGAGGGTCCGGAGCGACCGTATCGACAACCCGCTTCGATTCATGTATGTCGTGGGCTTCATGAGACGCACCGGCGTCTCACCCACGGACCCTTCCGTGACGAAGGCTCGACCCTCACGCTTGAAGAAGTCGAACCCCCAGTCGTAGGCGAGTCGGTCTGCGACCCACCATCCAACGTTGTGCCGCGTGGCATCGTGCTCGGGCCCGGGATTCCCGAGCCCGATCACGACTTTCATGTGTGCCAAGAGAACGAGGGATCAGCCCTCGCCTCGTTGTGAGTCGCCGGCCTCGTCCGAATCTTCGGCCACCGGTGCACCGTCCTCCAGAGCCTCGCCTTCGAGTTCCTCGCCTTCGAGCAGCTCCTCTTCCTCTTCCTCTTCTGGCTCCTCGATCACCTTCGGAATCGCCACGGAGCAGATGGTGCGCTTCTGCTCGATGGTGACCTCGACGCCTTCCTCGAACTCGATGTCATAGATGTGCAGGGACTCGTTGAGGTCCAAGTGCGTCACATCGATATCGATGGACTGCGGGATCTTCGACGGAATGCAACGCACCGGAAGATCGTGGATGATCTGCTCCATCACGCCGCCGCTGTTCTTCACGCCCTCCGGAATACCCACGAGGTGCACCGGCACGTTGACGTCCACCGTGACACCCTCCTGGATCCGGAGGAAGTCGACATGGATCAGCGACTGCCTCAAGGGATGCACCTGGATCTCTCGGATGAGCGTCTGGTACGCCTCCTTCTCCCCCTCGACCGCGAGGTCCAAGATCGTGTTGTCCACGCTGATCGAGTAGAACAGCTGTTCCGCCTCTCTTGCGTCCACCGAGAGATGAACCGGTTCGAGATCTCGGCCGTAGAGAACCGCCGGGACTCGCCCTGCGGCGCGGAGTTTACGCGCAACCCCCTTGCCGGTGCCTTCCCGTTTCTGGGCGGGTAAGGTCGCTGTGTTCGCCATTTGTCTCCCCTCTGATTATCGGCCCCCGGGCTCTCCCGGGGCCCTTTCCCTCAGTCGTCAGGCGGAGTCTCGAAGAGCTGACTCACCGACTCGTTCGAATGCACGTAGTGGATCGCCTTCGCCAAGAGGTCCGCTACCGAGAGCACCTTGAGCTTCTCAAACCTCTTCTCCTCCGCTATGTGGATGGTGTTCGTCACGATCACCTCCTCCACGGGCGCCTCCTGCAGACATTGCGCGGCGCCAGCCGAGAGCAGCGCGTGCGTCGCGGCCGCATACACGACCTCGGCGCCCTGGTCCTTCAAGGCGTGGATCGCGTTGGACAAGGAGCCCCCCGTATCCACCATATCGTCGACGAGGAGGCATGTCTTGCCCTCCACCTCACCGACCACGTTCATCACTTCCGACATGTTCGGCTTGGGGCGCCGCTTGTCGATGATCGCGAACGCGGCGCCCAGCCGTTTCGCGTATCCCCGGGCCATCTTCGCCGCACCTACGTCAGGCGATACCACGACAAGGTCCTGCAGACCCAGGCTCCTGAAGTATTTCGTCAGGACCGGAGCCGCATACATGTGATCCACTGGGATGTCGAAGAACCCCTGAATCTGATGCTGGTGGAAGTCTATCGAGATCACGCGATCCGCACCTGCCGCAACCACCAGATTCGCCGCGAGCTTCGCCCCAATCGCCACACGCGGCTGATCCTTTCTGTCCTGCCGACCGTACCCGAAGTACGGGATCACCGCCGTGACCCGCGCCGCCGACGCCCGCTTCGCGGCGTCGATCAGCAGGCACAACTCCATGATGTTGTCGGCCGGAGCCGACGTGGGCTGGAGGATGAACACGTCCCGACCACGCACGTTGTGGTCGATTCGCACCCATATCTCCCCGTCCGCGAACTGCTTGATCGTCGCCCCATCGGGCGACATCCCAATCCTTTCACCGATCTCCGCGGACAGCGAAGGATTGGCTCGGCCACTGAGCAGGAGAAGGGGGCCCCGCCTGTACGTGTCGTCCATCTGTGCCGGGGCTTAAAGTCCGATCCTACGAGACACGATCTAGAGAGCCCGACAAGCTAAAAAGGACGCGCGAACTGGTCAACGCGTCATCTTCCGCTCTCATCTCTCTCGGACCGTGAACCGGCGGCCGCTGACGACTTCGGATCTGCCCGCTGTCCTGAGGGTGATCTGCACCTCGTAGGCCCCCGGGTCGAGGCGATCCAGATTGAGGTCGAGGTAACGGAATAGTGGACTCGGCCGGTCGGGGCCCGGCTCTTCCCATGCGAGCGAGACCTTCTGAGGCCCGCCGCTCACCCGCAAGAACTCCCCGATCCGACGGAAGAGGCTTCGATCGACCCGGTTCACCGTCACCTCGAAAGCGAGTGTCTCGGGGCGGAATCCCAGTCCGGACACTTCCCAGCCGATCGCGAACGTCTGGCCGCGCCGGACCTCGGTCCGGAGCAGCGCCAGCGGTATCGCGGCCTCGAGCAGCTCCGGAGGATCTGGGGTCGGCCTCAACATCAAGAGATCGGACAGGGCGGCAATGTCTTCTGGGACACGTCGATACTCGATCCCTTCGCGGTATCTACCTGCACGTCGCCGAGAGGGACTCCACGCCTCCGTCGCCACCACGTACGAACCGACCGGCGCCTCCAGGGACAGCACGCCGTCGGTGCTTCCAAGCGAGCGGTTGGATCGGAGTGGTGTCCCCTCCACGGATACGAGGAAGAGTCCGCCACGATCCCGCATGTCCTCCTGTTCGCCCGCCTCGAGCCAGGGCACGTCGTGGCGGTGTCCGGCATGGAGCGTGGTGTCCTCCGGTAGGAAGTGCGTGCCCACTACGATCATGCGATCACCCCTAGGAAAGACCGCCAGCTGGCCTTCCATCGGAAGCAGCTGTGGAGCGTACGCAGGCGCGTACAGGCTCCGAGGCCGCCGCTTGTCCGCCAGCAGGTCCTCGTGCGTCGCCCGCCCCGGGAAAGCGAGCGCCGCTCCGGAGGGCATGTAGTCCCTCCGCTCGGGGTGCTTGCGGCCGATGACGTTGTCCCCGGTCAGGATGCTCCTGCGGTCGAGAGATCGTTGCCACGCGATCTCCCACCCGAAGCGCACGGTCAACTGCTCGAGGTCGTTGCCCCACCTGACGTGGAACGGGTTCCGAGCCCGCTCCCTGAGCGTCGAGACAGTCCAGCGCGCGTAGTGCTCGGTCTTGCGATCATTCCCCTCGACGAGATACAGAGGATCCGAGAGCATCCACAGACGGTCCAGGACCGCATCGACGGAGTCACTGGGGGCTCGCTTCAATTCGTCGAGTATCCGACGGGAATCCCGGTCCACCACCCTGCGAGGAATCCGCCACTCCTGGGCTCGCTCCGCATCCATCAAGAGAAGTGAGCGCTCGAAGGCCGTCTCCGCCTCCAGGTACCGTTGGAGCCCGTGCAGCGCGAAGCCCCGCAGCGCTGCACACCACCATGGCTCCACCGCACCACACGCCTGGCCGACGCGTAACGCTTCTTCCCATCGGCCCGCCTCCGAGTGATACCAGACGCGCTGCCCGAGCACCCACCCGTCGCCAGGGAGGTGACGCTGCACGGAGTCCAGAACCGTGAGCAACGCCCGTCGCAGCTCCTCGACCTCCGGGGGCTCGGGCTGCGGGTACCAGTCCCCTTCATCGTACCAGGAGCAGAAACGCCCGATGCGCTCGTCGCACGCGTCCGTGAACGAGACGCTCGTGATGGGGAGGTGCTGAAGGCGACGGCGTTCGAACTGGGCCTGTGCGCTGCGCGCGCGTCCCCGAAGGTCGGATGAGTCGGGGGCGAGAGTCACCGTGTCCGGGACTCCGGACACGACCTGGGCATCCCCAATGGTTGGCACCAGGAGGAGTGCGAGCAGCAGGGCCAAGCTGCGACCGATCACGCGTTCAAGTGGCCTGTAATGGATGAGCTGAGCCGAAATACTCGCACAGGAGGGATCGAACGATTGGCCCGGATGGATTCGAACCACCACCGCCGGTGCTAAAGTTCTGGAACCCAATATCTGGCACATCCGCCTCATACAGGGCGCGGGCTTTCTGACGCATCCTTATATATGCACACCCGATATATGCACACCCGCAAATAACGCCAGATCCGCTCCCGAATCTACACGTGAATCTACACGTGGGAGGGGTCGGGCGATGACGTGACGACATCGATGGAGGAGGCAGGCGGCAACGATCGGTTGCTGGACGAGGCAGGGGCTACGGAATCACCTTCAGAATCAATCGCTGAGACGGAGAGAACGTGAAGACGATATTCGGAGAGCACGACGAGAAGACGCTCGCCCAGCTCGACGATGTGGCCGAGAACGCGGAACGGGTCGCGCTCATGGCAGACGGCCACTTGGGCTACGTAATGCCGATCGGTGGCGTGGCCGCGTACCGGAACAAGGTCAGCCCAATCGGCGTGGGCGTGGACATCGCATGCGGGAACTGCGCGATCAAGACCGATCTCCAGGTCGGAGACCTCGCTGACCTGGACGACATTGCCGACGAGATTATCACGACGATCGCGCTCGGCGTTGGAGGAACGAACACTAGCCCCCTCGCCCCGACCGGCGACCCGCTATTCCAGTCGGGTGCGTGGAGCGTGGTGCCCCCGAAGCACCAGCAAGCCCTCGTGGATCGGAGCCGCGACCAACTGGGCACGACCGGCGGCGGCAACCACTACATCGACGTGTTCTCTGACGAGGAGGGCGACGTCTGGGTCGGCGTGCACTTCGGCTCGAGGGCACTCGGATTCCAGATGGCGCACTCCTTCGTGGCGCTCGCCCAAGGACTCGGCTGGACCGACCGACCCAACATGAACGCCGAGGTGCTGCTCGACCTCGACACGCAACTCGGGCAAGAATACTGGGCTGCCATGGAGCTCGCGGGCGACTACGCCTACGCCGGTCGGGAGTGGGTTACGCGGACCGTCGTAGCGCTTCTGGGCGGGATCGAGATCGACATGGTGCACAATCACCACAATTACGCCTGGGAGGAGACGCACGGAGACGAGCGATTAGTCGTCGTGCGGAAGGGTGCCACGCCGGCGTTCCCAGGCCAACGCGGTTTCGTCGGCGGCAGTATGGGGGACAAGTCCGTGATCCTACGAGGCACCGACGACGCGAGCGACCTGACGCTTCAGTCGACGGTGCACGGAGCTGGGCGGGTCATGGGCCGGATGGCCGCAAAGGGCAAGTGGAAGAAGGGGCGGTGCATCCGACCGGGTCGGGTGAGCCAAGAGGACATGGACGCGGCAACCCAGAACATCGTGCTGCGCGGCGGGGACCTCGACGAAGCGCCCCAGGTCTACCGCAAGCTGGACGACGTGCTCAACGCCCAGCCAGGGATCGAGATCCTCCACACGCTGACGCCGCTGATCGTCTGCATGGCCCCATCACGGACCCGGGATTGACCCCTCAAATGGCGCCCAATCTACACGCGAATCTACACGTGACCCGGCCGCGAATTCCGGCGGTGCTGAAAGCCGTTGCGGCTGTAGGGCTCCTACGATTGGCCCGGATGGATTCGAACCATCACCGCCGGTGCCAAAGACCGGTGTCCTGCCATTAGACGACGGGCCAGCGTGGCACATCCTACCCAAGGCGGGGGGGCCGGTTCAAGGTCCGCCGGGTCACAGAGGTGAGACCTGAGGCACTTCGTTCAGCGTGCGGGTCGCCAGAACCCTCCACCCGAGCTCGTCGGAGAGGCGTTGCGCCGTCGACGACGCCTCCGAGGCGTCCCTTGCGAGCCCGAAGCACGCGCCGCCGCTGCCCGAGAGCATGACCAACCGCAGACCCGCGTCTCGCAGAGCATCCAGAGCTCGTCGCACCTCTGGATGTCCGTCCGCGACGACCCCTTCGAAGTCGTTGGCAGCGATCTCATCGACCGTGTCCCAGTCCGACGGCATGCGCTCGAGCTGAGGGGCGCGTGTCTGCGGGCCCGTCGATGTGCGACGCTCTGCCAGGGCGGCATAAGCGGGCCCTGTCGCGACGTGTACAGGCGGGCAGACGAGCACGACCGCCGTCGACGGAAGTGACGGGACGACGGTGAGGTCGTCGCCCCGACCCCGAGCAAGGGCCAGGGCGCTACCGCACAGAAAAAACGGGACGTCAGAACCCAAGTCCGCACCGATCGCGAGCAGCGCCTCGGCGGCGACCGCTCCATGGGTGAGGTGGTTCAGTGCTCGCAGAACCGCGGCAGCGTCGGAAGATCCCCCACCCAGCCCTGCTCCGGTCGGAATCTTCTTCGTGAGAAGGATGCGGACCCCGGAGTGCAAGTCAGCCGCGAGGCGATACGCCTCCGCTGCCCGGAACGCGAGGTTGTCCGTCACCGGCCCTGCGTCGGCGCCCTCGACCTCGAGCTGCACCGAGTCGCCAGCCAGTTCAACGGTCAGCTCATCCGTGAAGTCAATCGCCTGAAAGAGCGCCTCGAGCTCGTGATAACCATCCGTTCTGCGCCCGAGTACGCGGAGCAGAAGGTTCACCTTGGCCGGGGCACGTACCGAGACCGCCTGTCTCACGAGGCTTTGGCGGTGCGCACCTCGCCGAGCGACAGCCCCATCTTCCAGGCATAGTAGAAGCCGATCAGTGTGATCGGGAGCCAGCCACCGAAGTGGTACCCGAACGCGAAGGCCAAGGACTGGTCGGCACTCACGCCGTAGACCGCGATCAGAGCGAAGCTGGCCGCATAGTGAAACGTGCCGAAGAACCCCGGCGCCGACGGCAGTGCGACGCCCCAACCGACCGCTGCGGTGACGAATATGGCGGACACGAAGCCGGTATCGATGCCGAACGCCAGCATGCCCAGCCAGAACGACGACGCTTGCCAAGTCCAGAAGAAGAGCGTCCATGCGAGCCCCAGCCCCAGCAGCCTCGGGTCGCGCATGATGGCGAGGGAGTCGAGGAACGAAGCGAGCGACTCCACGAGCGGCACAGAAACCTTCTTCGGCAAGAAGCGTGCGAACCACTCGACGAAGTTGACGAACTGCCGTGGCAGCACGGCCATGCACACAAGCGCGAAGAGTACCAAAGCGACGGTCACCAGCCCGCCGCGCAGAAGCAGCCCACCCCGCTCCCCCGAAAACGCATCCGCAGCTGGGGAGCCGGGCAGGACGACGGGCACGACCAGGAAGAGCAGCAGCACGATGCCGTCGAGGAATCGCTCTACGACTACCGAGCCGAACGCGCCACTGACGGTAACCGGCTCAAGACGGCTCAGGGCGTATGGCCGCATGAACTCCCCGGCCCTCAGAGGCAGAACGTTGTTGCCCATGAAGCCTATGGAAACCGCCGCGAACCTCGAGCCAAGCCGGGTATCAGGGTTGACGCGAGCGAGCAGAACCTTCCACCGGAGTGCGCGGATGAAGAAGCCAAAGGTCGCCACGCTGACCGCTGCGAACAGTAGGACGAAGTCGCCCTGCACGATGTTCGTCCAGATCTCGGAGGGGTTCTCGTTGCGCAGGACCCACCACAGCAGAAAGACGGTGACCGCTACCCCGAAGAGAGCTTTCCCCCAATGCTTCACGCTCGCAGCCGCCGCGCCCGACGTAGGATCCTGGACATGTCCTTCACGGAGCGCTCCATGCCGGTGAGCACCGCCCGCGCGATCACGCTGTGACCGATGTTCAGCTCTTCGATCTCCGGTATGGCCGCGACGGGATGTACGTTCTCGTAGGTGAGCCCGTGACCGGCATGTACCGCCAGTTCGAGCTTGCTCGCAAGCGACGCCGCACGACCCAACCGGTCCAGCTCGTGGATGCGATCGGCGCCCTGGGCGTTCGCGTATTCACCGGTGTGCAGCTCGATCGCGTCCGCCCCCAGTTCCAGAGCAGCCTGGATCGCCTCAGCTGTGGGATCGATGAAGAGTGACGTACGGATGCCCGCGCCTTCGAGGCGCGCGAGCGCGTCACCCACGACTTTGAGCTGACTCCCACTGCTCAGGTCGAGTCCCCCCTCGGTCGTGAGCTCCTCCCGCTTCTCGGGCACGAGCGTCGCCTGCAACGGGCGCCACTCACACGCGAGGTCGAGGATCTCCGAGGTGGCCGCGAGCTCCAAGTTCACGCCGGTTCGCACCGTAGCCATGAGCAGCCGCACGTCGCGGTCCTGGATGTGCCTTCGGTCCTCACGGAGGTGCACCGTGATTCCGTCCACTCCCGCCAACTCCGCAAGCACGGCTGCCCGGACGGGATCGGGCTCGTCGGTGCCGCGCGCCTGCCGCACCGTGGCCACGTGATCGATGTTGAGGTAGAAACGCATTTCTGTCAGTCGGTGGGGGCTGTCACGATGCTGCCACAGGATCCACCTGCACGCCCTTGCGGCTCCGGAGCCGGCCCAGGAGTGGCGCCGGGATCCGTGCTGTGAGAAGCACACCCGTGCTCTCATCCGCGCGGTCGAGGATCTCGGCCTCGCGGTAGATAGCCGCGATCGTCTTTCCGTCCTCGATGGGCACGCGGACCACGACCTCCTCCAGGCGAGCGCGAATGCGCGCGACCAGTGTCTCCCTCAAGGCACCCAGCGTGGCGTCGTCGTGGGCGGAGACGAACACCGCGGGCGTCGGCTCCAGCGCGCGGATCCGAGCACGCAACGCCTCCTCTTCCGCGTGCGTGATCCTGTCGACCTTGTTGAAGACCAGAATCTTGTCGCTAGTCGTGAGATCGAGGTCCGCGAGAACGTCGTTCACGACCTGCCGTTGCTCCTCCCAGTCGGCGTGTGAAGCATCGATCACGTGCAGTAGTACATCCCCCTCGCGCGCCTCCTCGAGCGTCGAACGGAACGACGCAACTAGATGGTGGGGAAGCTTTCGGATGAACCCGACCGTGTCTGTGAGTAGAGCCTCATGGCCCGCTCCCAACTCGACCTTCCGGGTCGCCGAGTCGAGCGTCGCGAAGAGACGATCCTCGATGAACAGTTCGGCGCCCGAGAGCGCGCTCAACAAGGACGACTTGCCCGCGTTGGTGTAGCCGACCAGAGCGGCCCGGAAGCTGCCCTCGCGAGACTTGCGCTGCATCTCCCGCGCCTTGGCCACTTGGCGCAGCTTGCCCTTCAGGTCGATGATCCGCTTTCCGATCAGTCGGCGGTCCGTCTCGAGCTGGGTCTCGCCGGGCCCCCGCAGGCCGATGCCACCACGGATGCGAGAGAGGTGGCTCCACATGCGGCGGAGTCGCGGAAGAAGGTACTGGAGTTGCGCGAGCTCGACCTGCATGCGCGCCTCCTTCGATCGTGCGCGCGTCGCGAAGATGTCCAGGATCAGCTCGGAGCGATCCATCACGCGCACGTCCAGAAGTTCCTCGAGGTTCTTTCCCTGGGCGGGGCTGAGCTCCTCGTCGAAGATCACGAGATTGCCCTCTCTCTCGGTAACGAGCGATTTGAGCTCGTCCGCTTTGCCCTTCCCCACGTAGAAGCGCGGATTTGGCTTGGAAATCCGCTGGGTGAGGGTGCCGACCACCTCGCCGCCCGCCGTATCCGTCAGACGCGCCAACTCCCCGAGGTGTTCCTCTACGAGACGCGCTTCGAGCTTGCCCTGCGGCGCGCCAACGAGCACCGCGCGCTCGACCGGAGTGCGCATGTCGATGAGCTGAGTCGGAATCCTGCTACCTCCGCGCGCCTGCGCCCGTTCATCCGCGATTGTTACATCCGTAGCACGGTCTCGGTACCTGAATGAGAAGGATACTCAACTGGTGCGGCGGTTAGAAGCGGCCGCGATCGTCAGCCAGCTCCTTCGTCCTCCGCCCCGGACTCGACGCGCCGCTCCGCCCACCACTTGAGTCGCTCCGCGACGGTCTTTTCGAAGCCGAATCGGCTCGGCGTGTAGAACACCTCCCCGGCGAGACGCTCGGGCAAGTACGTCTGTGGGGCGACCCCGTCCTGTTCCGCGTGGTCATACCTGTATCCCTCGCCGTACCCAAGCTCCTTCATCAGACCCGTCGGGGCGTTGCGGATGTGGAGCGGGACTCTCTCGCCCGGGGTTTCGCGCGCGCGCTCGAGGGCAGCCGACCACGCCTCGTACGCGCGGTTCGACTTCGGCGCAGTCGCGAGGTAGATCGTGGCTTCGGCGAGCGCCAATTCGCCCTCCGGCGACCCCAGGAAGTGGAAGGCGTCCCGTGCCGCGACGGTGACTTGGAGCGCCGCCGGATCCGCCATTCCGACATCCTCCGAGGCCATGCGGACCAACCTCCGCGCGATGTAGAGCGGATCTTCTCCACCGTCGATCATGCGGGCCAGCCAATAGAGAGCCCCATCCGGGTCGCTTCCCCGGACCGCCTTGTGAAGCGCTGAGACGAGGTTGAAGTGCTCCTCCCCACTCTTGTCATAGGTGGCGAAGCGGTGCTGAAGCGCTTCTCGGGCCGCCGCCAGATCGACGGTACCGCCTTGGCCGACAGATTGCGCCGCCGCCTCAGCGACGCCCAGCGCCCGACGTGCGTCCCCATCGGAGGCCTCCGCGATGAAAGCCAGTGCGTCGTCCTCGAAACGCACGCCCGCGTCGCCGAGCCCCCTCACCTCAGACGTGACTGCATCGTCGAGGATCGCCCGTAGCTCATCCGACGAGAGCGGGTCCAGAACGTACACCGGCGCCCGCGAGAGCAAGGGTCGGATGATCTCGAAGGAAGGGTTCTCGGTGGTCGCGCCGATCAGGATCACGGTGCCGGCTTCCACATGTGGCAGAAAAGCGTCCTGTTGCGCTTTGTTGAAGCGGTGGATCTCGTCACAAAAGAGGATCGTTCGACGGCCGGTGGACTGAAGTCGAGTGCTCGCCTCCTCGATGATCTCGCGCACTCGGGCGATCCCCTCACTCACAGCGCTCAGCGGTACGAAGGTGACCTCGGTCTCGGCGGCGATCAGGCGGGCGAGCGTCGTCTTTCCGCTACCGGGCGGTCCCCAGAGGATCATGCTCTTCGGCGAGCTCTGGTCCAGCATCGCGCGGATCGCCCGACCCTCCCCCAGCAGATGCTCCTGACCCCTGAACTCCGACAGGGTTCTCGGCCGCATGCGGGCGGCGAGTGGCGCGTTCATGCCCGGTCCTGATTCGTGCTCGGTGTCTAGCGCACGTTTGCTCTCGTCTGCGGGAAAGAGGTCGAGATCAGCCATCGCCGCTCCCTGCGATGTCCCCAACGCGACTCTCGAGCACCTCGGTTCGATTGCGTGCTGGATCTTCGAGCACGAAGTCGAGCAGATCATCCAGTATAAGGCCGAAGCCGGGCCCCGGCCGTAGCCCCATTCGGATCAAGTCACGCCCATCGAATTCCAGCTCCGCCACCGACAGCGCGGGTCCGGTGGCGAGCACTGCGCGCGCGCGCCGCCACGCTGCGACCACCGCGTCACACGTGTCGTCGTGCCCCGCCAGATGTCTCGCCCGCGCCCGCGCCAGACTCAGTCTCGCGACCGCCGCGAGTCGAGTGGGGCCCGTGGCGCTCAGCCAGCGCCGAAACGCCTCGTCGTCGGCCTCCGCGGAAGGCATCTCAGCGCATTCGGCCCGCCGCGCGACCTCGTCAACCTGCGCAGTGGAAAGCCGGAGCCGCGTCAAGACCCGTGCTACTGCTGATGGATCGAGTCCCCACAGGAGCTGGGCGAGCCGCAAGTAGGGTCGGCCTGGAGGAAGCTGGTCGACGCTGGCCAACTTCTCGGACCACGGATCGTCACCGACGATCGACGCGCGCAACTCCGAGAGCTCCGGGTACAAGACCGACAGAGCGCCAGACTCGGCGTACAGCGTGAGCGCGCCGGAGGGCTTCCGATCTGCCGAGAGGACCTTCACCAACTCGTCTCGGATTCGTTCCGCAGAGAGCGACGGCAAGTGGCGCACGCACTCACACAGAGCGGACCACGTCTCCTCCTCGATCTTCAAAGCGAAGCGTCCGGCGAAGCGGATGGCCCGGAGAACCCGCAGATAATCTTCCGCCAACCGGTCAGCCGCGATACCGACGGTCCGCAGGACTCCGGCCTCGAGGTCTTCGATGCCCCGAAAGGGGTCGAGCAACTCTTCGCGGAGCGGGTGCCACGCGATGGCGTTGATCGTGAAATCTCGGCGGGCAAGGTCGTCCTCGACCCGATCCGCGAAGGCGACCACAGCGTGTCGACCGTCCGTTTCGACATCTTTCCGGAATGTGGTGACCTCGAACATGGTGCCGTCCCGCGCCAGCACCCCTACGGTACCGTGCTCGATTCCGATCGGCACGGTCCGCTGGAAGAGCTTTTGAAGTTGATCGGGGCGCGCCTGGGTCGTCAGGTCCCAGTCGCCGGACCGACGCCCCATGAGCGCGTCACGCACCGCACCCCCGACAGCCCAAGTGTCGTGCCCCGCCTCTTCCAGCGTGCGGGTGATCCAACTGACCGCCGCCGGCGCTGAGGGGCGAGCCGTGTTCACCCCACCAGAACAGCACCTCCGTTGACGTTCAGAATCTCTCCGGTGATGTGCCGGCCGAGTCGCGAACACAAAAATACGATCGGGCCGGCCACGTCTTCAGCGGTCGCGATCCGACCGATCGGGATCGACTTGGCGATGCGCTCGCGTTCCTCACCCTCGTACGCGGACGCAGACATCTCCGTATCGATCCAACCAGGCGCGACGCAGTTCACTGTAATCTCGCGCGGAGCCAGCTCGATGCAGAAGCCCTTCACGAGCGAAATCATCGCGCCCTTGGTCGACGCGTAGTCGGCGTGATACGCCTCGCCGCGCTGCCCTGCTGTACTGCCCACGAGAACGAGGCGACCATGGTCCTGCAGCACCCGGGCCGCCCCCCGGCACGTGTAGAACACCGAGTGCAGGTTCGTATTCATCGTGCTGTGCCACTGCTCGTCGGTCATCTGAGCCAGGGGCGTATCGATGGGCGGCCAGATGCCGTGGTTGCCGATGAAGATGTCGAGGCCGTCGAACTCCTCCCGCGCACGGCCGAAAAGAGCGTCCGCGTCCGCAGCGTCAGTGAGATCGCCACGTTGCGCCCACGCGCGCACGCCGAGCCCCTCGAGTTGAGCGACCACGGCGTCGGCCTCGGCCTGACGGCTTCTATAAGCGATGCCCACTGATGCGCCCGCCCTGGCGAGTAGAAGCGCGGTGGCGCGGCCCACTCCACGCGAGCCACCGGTAACCACCGCTGTCTTCCCTCTGAGGTCGATCAGGTCGTTCATCCGCCTCCAACCTTCGTATACTCGTGAACGCCTCGCGCGACCGCGGCCGCGTCAGATCAGTCGCTTGTCGAAACCGCCGAATCGACGAGCTCACACACGATGTGTCCGATCGCGAGGTGCAGTTCCTGGGCTCGTGCCGTGGACTCGGTGGGCACGACGAGCGGGAGGTCAACGAGCTCCCGCAGCTTTCCCCCGCCCTTGGCGAGCAGCGCCGCGGTGAAGATCCCGAGCCGGCCAGCGGCCTCCGCGGCGGCCAGTAGGTTGTCGGATTCTCCGCTGGTCGAGTACAGGATCAACAGGTCCCCAGCCCGGCCGAGCGCTTCGACCTGGCGAGAGAAGATCGTGTGGAATCCATAGTCATTCCCACCGGCAGTCAGCACCGACGTGTCCGTGGTGAGCGCAAGCGCCGCGAGCGCACGACGCTCTCGGGAGAAGCGCACGACGTACTCCGCGGCCAGGTGTTGCGCATCCGCTGCGGAGCCACCGTTCCCGCAGAACATGACCTTGCCTTCGCCGAGGATCGTCTCCAGAACCCGGTCTGCGAGTGCTTGGATCTCGCCGGCCATCGAGTCCGATACCTCCCGGCTCAAGGCCGACAGCGCGCTCAGATGCCCGTGGATCACCGCATCGGGGGTGCTCAACGTAGCTCCTGGCTCATCATGCCCTTCACTCGTGCCCACAGCCCGATCTCGGGGGGTAACGGTGGGACGGGAAGCGGGATCTCGTCCCGGAACACGCGGCTCGGGTTCGTGAGGCAGAGGTTGGTGAGGGACTCCCCGGCGCCGAGCGCCTCCAGCTTCTCCCAAACGTCTTTGAAGTATATCCCGGCCTGCGACTGGGCGTGAAAGTCCGACGCCAGATAGTCGGCCCAGCCACGGCGTAGCAGGCGCGCCGCAATCCCCTTGGCGGCGGCACCATAGCGGCCGGAGAGTGAGCCGTGGTTGACCTGTAGATAGGCACCGACCTCCCGCCATCTGGCGATCACTCCCAGCTTCCGATCGATGCCGATATACCGCTCGGGGTGGGCGATGATCGGGCGGTATCCGGCGCTGATCATGCGCTCGAGCACTCTTGTGGTGCCCGGCGGCACGTGGAGATGCGGCCACTCGATCAGCACGAAAGAAGTCCCGGCGAGTCGGAGGCGCGGATCTGAGAAGTCGACGTCCGGGATGTCGAGCATCACCTCGTGGCCACGCTTGAAGTCGACCTCGGGGAAATCCGCTCCTACGGCCATAGCAGCCCGCTCGAACGCTTCGTCGACCTCACTCAGCCGAGCTTCGATCGCCTCTTCATTTCGGGTAAGGCTTCCGTTCAAGTGGGGTGTCGTGAGGATTTTCCGAATGCCCAGCTGCGTCATGCGTCCGACGGACGCGAGCGTGTCCCCGAGGTCACGGGCACCGTCGTCGACCCCGGGGACGAGGTGACTGTGAATATCGGCGAAGGCGCCAGGATCCACGTCCGTCACCGTTCGCTCGCTGTCCTGAGCAAGATCGTGCGTAGTGCAGCGGGAGGATCCCCCTCCTCGAGGGCCGCCTCACAGGCGTACGTCACGAGGGCATCCGCAGCGAGCAGGTGGAACGCGCTTTCCCGTACGCGGCCGGGTTGGGCGCGGGCCTCATCGAGCGCCGTTCGAGCAAGGAGTGTGATCCGCTCGGTCATCGAACCCGACTCGGCATCAGCGCGCAGCCACCGTCCCAGGTCCATCGGCGCGGCCGGCCGCCGCCCCTCGATCCACGTGCGGATATCGCTCACGCCGTGCCCGCCCTGAGTAGGTCCCGAACAACCTTCGCACCCGACTGCAGCGCTTCGTCGATGCGGGCGGGGTCCTCAACCCCCGCCTGGGCCATGTGGGGACGACCACCGCCACGCCCTCCGACGAACGTGGCAACCTCGCGCACGACCGCGTCGGCACGCACACCCAACGAGATCAGGTCGTCGCTGACGAACGCGAAGAGCGCCTGCTTGTCCCCCGGCATCTCCGCGACGAGCACCGCCACGCCCGACTCCCCGGCAGCTAGGAACTGGTCACCCCACTTCCTCGCGTCGTCGGCGCTGCGGGCTCTCAGCCGAATACCCCTGTAGCTGGACGAACCCTGGTCCAACTCGATCGCTTCGGCCGCCACTTCTTGCTCGCCGCTGCCGCCCTGCGCCCGCAGCTCGTCGAGCAGGCCCTCGAGTTCGACACGCTCTGCGAGCAGCTGCTGCGTGCGCTGGGTGAGATTCGTGGGCTGGGTCTTCAACACCGAAGCCGCCTCGCCGAGTGTCGCCTCCTGTTCCTTGAGGTATGCAAAGGCTCCGGGCCCAGTCAGTGCCTCGACGCGACGCACACCAGCGGCAACACCCGCCTCGCTCACCAGACGGAAGAGGCCGATCTCACCGGTGTGACTCGCGTGCGTCCCCCCGCAAAGCTCCGTACTCACTCCCGCGATGCTCACGACTCGGACCTCGTCCGGATACTTCTCGCCGAAGAGAGCGATCGCCCCCGCCTGCACGGCTTCTTCGTACGTCCGGTAGCTGATCTCGACCGAATGGTTGGCCCAAACGCCCTCGTTGACGATCGCCTCGACGCTTTCCCGCTCTTCGCTCGTCATCGGGGCCGCGTGGGCGAAGTCGAACCGGAGCCGGTCAGGCGCGACGAGAGACCCGCGCTGGACGACGTGCTCACCGAGAACCTCCCGCAGCGCCGCGTGCAGCAGGTGCGTCGCGGTGTGGTTGCGCGTGGTATCACGCCGCACACGAGCGGGAACTTCCGCTGAGACACGGACGAATTCCGGGTCGCTTGGGAACGCGCCTTCGACAGGGCCGAAGAGCGCTGTCCACGACCCGACCTTCGCCACGTTCGCCACGTTCAACGTCCATCCGTCCCCTCGCACCGTGCCCTGGTCCGAGACCTGCCCACCGCTCTCGACATAGAACGGGTTCTGCTCCAGCACCAGCCCGAGGGAGTCTTCCCCCATGCGATAGGTGAGCACATCGGTATCGGCAATCAGCGACTCGTATCCGACGAACGCCTGCTCGCCCTCGGACAGCGTCGTCCAATCTTCAGCGGTCTGGGCCGAGTCGACGCCGAGGCCGGCGGCGCTGCGATCGGCGCGGGACCGTTCCCGTTGCCGCCTGAGCGCCCTTTCGAAGCCCTCGACGTCGACCGTGACTTCGCGCTCCTCAGCCATGAGCTGAGTGAGATCGAGCGGGAAGCCGAACGTGTCGTAAAGCTTGAAGGCCTCCTCACCCGGAATCGTCGCTCCCTCGGCCCGCACGAGTTCGTCGAAGCGGATCATGCCGCCATCGATCGTCGACAAGAAACGCTCCTCTTCCGCAAGCGTCGTCCGTACGAGCTGTTCGCGACGGTGGACGAGGTCAGGGTACACGTCGCCCATGCTGTCTACGACGGCGTCCACGACGCCCACCAGCGTCGGTTCTCGGCGGCCGAGCAGCCACGCGTGCCGAACAGCTCGCCGGAGGATGCGGCGCAAGACATAGCCACGCCCCTCGTTGGACGGGAACACGCCGTCGGCGAGCAGGAAAGCTACCGCACGCGCATGGTCTGCTAACACTCGGTAGCTGACGCCCTCATCCGAATCAGCGTCGTAGTCACGGCCGACGAGCTCGGCGACGCGCTCGATCAGCGGCGCGAACAAATCGGTGTGGTAGCTGGAATCCACACCTTGAAGGACCATAGCGATGCGCTCGAGTCCGGCTCCCGTGTCGACCGAAGCGGCCGGAAGCGGAGTCAGCTCGCCGGAGGCGTCACGATCGAACTGCATGAACACGAGGTTCCAGAGCTCGACGATGATGCCGGCCTCGTTGAGCTCGACGAACTCCTCGGTGCTCGTGACGGGTGCGGGGGTGGGGCGTAGGTCGTAATGCACTTCCGAGCACGGGCCGCACGGACCTGTGTCGGCCATCTGCCAGAAGTTGTCCTTGTCGCCCAACCGGTATATGCGATCCGCGGCGAGACCCACCTCGGTGGCCCAAAGCTCGGCCGCCTCGTCGTCCGTGTGGTGGACGGTCGCGTAAAACCGATCGGGATCGAGCCCGTACACCTCCGTCATCAGCTCCCAAGCGAATATGATCGCGTCTTTCTTGAAATAATCGCCGAACGAGAAGTTGCCGAGCATCTCGAAGAACGTGTGGTGGCGGGTCGTTACCCCCACCTCTTCCAGGTCGTTGTGCTTGCCGCCGGCGCGCACGCACTTCTGGGAGGTTACGGCACGGCGGTAGGGGACCTTCTCCTGCCCCAGGAAGATCCGCTTGAACTGAACCATGCCCGAGTTCGTGAAGAGCAGCGTGGGGTCATCTCCCGGCACGAGCGAAGAGCTCGGGCGCACCTCGTGACCCTTCTCCTTGAAGAAGTCGAGGAATCGCTGTCTGATTTCGGCGGTTTGCATGGGTCAATTCTTGGGGAAGCCACTTGGCTATTGGACAGTTCTAAAAGGATAACGCGTGGGGAGTGCGGGTTGGAGTACTGCGCGATACGAGTGGAAGGGGAGCGCGCAGACACTGCCCTCGCCACCCTCCCCGCAGATCGGGGTCGCGGGCGTCCTTCTGATTCGCGGCTTGACCGCGGGTTGGTAGCCGACCTCAGCCGGGCTGCTTTGCCCCACTCCACCACACCACCTCCGCTAGCCCCGGCTGTTCGCGGGCGGTACGTCCGGGCTCTGAGGGCAGTGTGTACGCGCTCCCCCGACCGATTTTCTCCATGGGGCGACGCTTGCTCGAGCCCACGGGTCAGTCGGCTGCTGCCTGGATGAGCTCGACAGATGATGTGGCTCCATCCAGCTCATCGGCCGACACCGCTGCTTCTGGCTCGTCCGTAGACACCGCTGCTTCTGGCTCGTCCGTAGACACCGCTGCTTCTGGCTCGTCGGCCGACGCCGCTGCTTCTGGCTCGGCGTCCTCGGCGCCGGAAAGGCCGAGCGTAGCACGCAGACGCGTTTCGATCTCATCGGCGATGTCGGGGTTCTCGATCAGGAATAGCCTCGAGTTCTCCTTGCCCTGACCCAGACGTAGGTCGCCGTAGGAGAACCACGAACCGGACTTGTCGACGATGTCGTGCTCGACCCCGAGATCGACGAGCAGAGCGAGGTGGCTGATGCCCTCGTCGTACAGGATGTCGAATTCGGCCTGCCGGAACGGAGGCGCGCACTTGTTCTTCACGACCTTCACCCGCGTCCGGTTCCCGATCACTTCCTGGCCGTCCTTGATCGCGCCGATGCGCCGAATGTCCAACCGGATGGATGCGTAGAATTTCAGCGCACGGCCTCCAGGTGTCGTCTCCGGGCTGCCGAACATCACGCCGATTTTCTCGCGAATCTGGTTGGTGAAGATCACCGAGGTGTTAGAACGGCTCACGGCGCCCGTGAGCTTGCGTAGCGCCTGGCTCATGAGGCGGGCCTGAAGGCCGACGTGCGTGTCGCCCATCTCGCCCTCGATCTCCGCTCGCGGCACGAGCGCGGCGACCGAGTCGATGACCACGATGTCGATGGCGTTGCTGCGGATGAGGACCTCGGCGATCTCGAGCGCCTGCTCACCCGTGTCAGGCTGCGACACGAGTAGGTTGTCGACGTCGACGCCGAGCTTTCTGCAGTAAGCGACGTCGAGTGCGTGCTCGGCGTCGATGAAGGCGGCGATTCCGCCCAACCGCTGCGCATTGGCGATGATGTGCAGGCAGATCGTCGTCTTTCCCGAAGATTCCGGACCGAAGATCTCGCTGATCCTGCCCCTCGGAATCCCTCCGATACCGATCGCAGCGTCGAGGTTCAGCGCGCCGGTGGGAATGACTTCGATCCCCGAGGAGAAGCCATCTTCGCCCATGCGCATGATCGCGCCTTTCCCGTAGGCGCGCTCGATCTGTGTGAGGGCCGTATCCAGCGCCTTTTGCTTCTGGTCGGCTTTTTTCTGCTCGTTCCTGTCGGTCATTTGCGCCGTCGCCATCTCGTCTCCGCCCTCAAAATGCCACGATCGTAGGGTGTTCGGCACCCAAAGTATAGAACCCGAAGAGAAAGCGAAAGTCCCTTCGAGTGGCCCTTGCCGGTCGGATCCAAGATATCGGGTCTGGTGGGACACCCGGATGCCCTGGTGGGACGCTCCCGGGGCCTCTATATGAACGGTGTCGGGGGAACCGCCCGCCCGGGGCGGCGCGTTGTTTCCGCGTATGCGGTAGTCCGGACCGCTCTTCGCCGACTCGCTCTCGAGGGGGACCGGGAGATGCAGCCCAAAGAATACGATCTGATCGGGATCGGGGGTGGCACGGCGGGTCTCGTGTCCACGGCAGGTGCAGCCTACCTCGGGGTAAGCGCGGCGCTCGTGGAGAAGTCGGCTCTGGGTGGCGACTGCCTCTGGACCGGGTGTGTACCCTCGAAGGCCCTCATCGCGTCAGCGCGGCTGGCGCACGCCATGAGACACGCCGACGAGCTCGGGCTCGAGTCCGCATCGCCAGCGCACGCGTTCTCCTCCGTCATGGCACGGATGCGCGAGGCCCGTGGCGTCATCGAACACCACGACGACCCGCAGCGCTTTCGCGACATGGGCGTCACGGTCGAGTTCGGCTCGGCCCGCTTCGTGGCAAGCGACACCATCGAGGTCGAAGGAGTCGGACGCCTCAAATCGAAACGGATCGTGATTGCCACCGGCGCGCTACCCGTAGCGCCGCCCATACTTGGTCTCGCCGAAGCCGGGTACCTGGACCACCACACCATCTTCGAAGTCGACGAGCTCGCGAGCAGCGTAGCGGTGCTCGGCGCCGGGCCGATCGGAATCGAGATGGCTCAGATCTTCGCGAGGCTGGGCTCGTCGGTCACGGTCATCGAGGCGGAGCCGCGGATCCTACCCAGGGACGACGCCGAGCTGGCGAGTCAGTTGCAGTCCATCCTGGAGGTCGAAGGCATCGAGTTCCGGCTGGGCACGCGCGCCGAGCGGATCGACGTGGACGGGGGCTCGAAGATCGTCACAACCGATGCCGGAGGGCCCCTGGTGGTGAGCGAGATCTTCGTGGCCACAGGGAGGAAACCCGCCATCGACGGGCTCGATCTCGACCGCGCGGGTGTCGAGACACGAGACGGCGGTGTCGTCGTGGACGATCGTCTCCGCACTTCGAACCGTGGCATATGGGCAGCGGGAGACGTCACCGGCGGCATGCAGTTCACGCACGTCGCCGACTACATGGCGAAAACGGTGCTCCGCAACGCGCTGATCCCGGGGTCAGCGAAGGTAAACTACGATACCGTGCCGACCGTCACCTACACCGACCCCGAGCTGGCGCACGTGGGTCTCTCTCACGAGGAAGCACAGGCTCGCGGCGGGGACACCTTCACGTACCCCTTCGACGACCTCGACCGCGCCATCGTGGACGGGGAAACTCATGGCCTCGTGAAGATCACCGCGGACAAGAAAGGGCGGATTCTGGCCGCGTCGGTCCTGGGCAGTCACGCCGGGGATCTGTTGCTGCCGCTGGTGCTCGCGAAGAAGAACGGGCTGACGCTGAACGACATCGCGGACACGATCTTTCCGTATCCTACGATGGCGGAGGGCGTGCTCCGAGCATCCAACGCCTTCCGTCGCACGAAGCTGGATAGCGTAAGTGGTCGAGTGCTCACCAAGGTGATCTCATGGCTGAAGTAGGGAACGGCGGGCGTGCCGTGTGGCTGAAGCTGGCAGCTCTCGTCCTGATCCTCATCGGCGGCGCGCTCGCGGCTGCGCTCACACCGCTTGGACAATACCTGAGCCGCGACGGTATAGACTTAGCCATCACTTGGCTGCGCAGCTCACCGGCCGCGGTGCTCGTATACGTCGTGGTGTACGCGGCGGCGACTGCGCTCGCGATCCCGGGTTCGATCCTCACGCTGGCCGGCGGCGCGATGTTCGGCGTTTTCTGGGGGACGCTCTATACGACAGTCGGAGCGAACATCGGGGCAAACCTCGCGTTCGGCATCGGACGGTATCTGGGACGTGACGGCATCGAGCGGCTCGCGGGTACACGCTTGGACGCATTGGATCGCGCGACCGAGAACCACGGCTTCCGTGGGCTGCTCACGCTCAGGCTGATTCCCGCAGTCCCGTTCAACGCGCTGAATTTTGGATCGGGCCTCACAGCGATCCGCTGGCCCACGTACGCCCTGGCGACCGTGATCGGGATCTTCCCGGGAACGCTCGTCTACACAATGTTCGCAGACGCGCTACTCGCCGGCTCTCAAGAAGCCTCGCGTGACGCGGTACTGCGGGTCCTCATCTCCGGAGCGATTCTCGTGTTGCTCAGTTTCCTACCGCTGATCGCCAAGCGACTCGGCCTGAAGATGCCAGGCGCCGCCACGGTGCTGTTCGCGCTCCTGGCATCGACGCTTACGCCCGTCTCACAGCTAACAGATCTGGCGGCTCAAGAGCTGCCCGATCACTCCGCGTTCACCGCCGTGCTCGCCGAAGTCGTGGAGCAGCCTCTGGTCGATTATCAGAAGCTGAAAGACGGTCGCTCCGCCCTCGACGCCTACCTCGCGTCATTGGCGGCAGTCCGCACGGCCACCCTCGAGGCGGCGTCCACAGATACCCGCCTCGCCTTTTGGATCAATGCGTACAACGCGTGCATGCTCAAGCTCGTGGTGGATCACTACCCCATCGCGAAGGACGGCCGGCTCTTCTCGCGTATCCGCAACGCGGTCGCAGGCCGGCCCACCAACTCCGTTTGGCAGATTCCCGACGTGTTCTCGGCGAAGCACTGCCGAATCGCGGGAGCGGAGCGGTCGCAGGACGAGATCGAGCACGAGATCATCCGCCCCATGGGCGACCCCCGCATTCACTTCGCGGTGAACTGCGCGGCTCTGAGCTGCCCACCGCTCTGGCCGGAGGCATACACGGGTGACGAGCTCGACGCTCAGCTCGACAGAGCGGTGCGCAATCTGGTCGGCGATCCCGAGCATTTCCGCATCGAGCGGGAGACGCGCACCACCGTTCGGCTGAACAAGGTCCTCGACTGGTACGGGGATGACTTCGGAGGGATCGAGGGTCTCAAGACCTTCCTCATCCCCTACGTACCGAGCGCGACGGCTCAGGATCTCCTCGACGCCCGCACCGACGTCGAGTTCTTCGACTACGACTGGACGCTGAACGACGTCGGACGGTGAGCGAAGAGGCCCCCCGGCTCTCAGTCATCATCCCCACGCTGGATGAGTCCGAGCGGCTCGGGCTCCTTCTCGACGACGTCGCGAGGCTCGACCTCCCTCACGAAGTCGTAGTCGCGGACGGCGGCTCCACCGACTGCACGGTAGAGATCGCATCAGGAGTGGGCGCGCGGCTCACTCACTCCCCCCCGGGGCGCGGCGGACAGCTACGCGCGGGGGTAGGGGCTTCGCACGCACCGTGGTTGCTCGTGATGCACGCCGATTCTCGCCTACCGTCACCGGCCCGTGACGCCGTGACTGACTTTCTTCGTGACGCGAAAGACCATGACTTCGCCCACTTCGAGTTCGCACTGGAAGGTGACGAACCGTTCTGGCGCTTCATCGAGTTTGGACAGAGACTGCGCGAGCGCATGTATGGGTTGGTGTACGGAGACCAGGGCCTTCTGGTCTCGCGTGCCCTCTACGACGCCGTCGGTGGCTATGAGCACTGGCCGGTGATGGAGGACGTCGGCCTGTTCGATCGGCTGAAGCGGGCCGGCAACGGGCATCGACTCGGCGCTCCGGTTCTCACGAGCCCGCGCAGATACGTGGAACGAGGACGCTGTTCACAGTGGCTGGCGAACCTGAGCCTCATCACGTTGTTCCGCCTCGGGGTGGATCCGCATCGGCTGGCGCGCTGGCACCCCAGCCGGTGCGCCCGAAGTCGACCGCCCCACGCCGGGCAGACGATCATCCTTTTCGCGAAGGCGCCACGCCTGGGGTTCGTGAAGACGCGCCTGGCGCGAGACGTCGGAGAGGTGCGGGCGCTTCAGATCTACCGCGCGCTCGGGTCCCGGGCCGCGGAGGAGGTGAGACGGGCCGAGCGCCGGGTGATCATCTACTTCACGCCCGACGATGCGGAAGCCGAGCTCCGCAGTTGGTTGGGGAGCACCGGCCTCGAGTTCAGGCCGCAAGGCGATGGAGATCTCGGCAAGCGAATGGCCACGGCGTTCGAGGCTTGCCTTCGTGACTGCGCTTCGGTTTGCATCGTGGGAACCGACATCCCCGGGATCACGCCCTCGATTCTCGGCGACGCATTCGACGCACTCGCCGGACAAGATGTCGTGCTCGGGCCGGCGGAGGACGGCGGCTACTACCTCATCGGCCTCTCCGAGCCTCGGCGCGAGCTCTTCGACGACGTGCCGTGGAGTACCGACGCCGTCTTCGATGTCACGACTCAGCGAGCGAGGGCGAACGGCCTTTCCGTAACGGTGATCGAGCAACTCGCCGACGTGGATACGGTCGGCGACGTGCCCGCGGATCTGTCCACTGGGAGCGGACGCCGAGGTCGTCAGTAGCCCGGCCGGCACGGATGCGTCTTGCCCGTACCCTCACCTGACACGCAGTTTGGTTCTTTCCCTAGCTAGGGGCTCAACGCGCACCACAACTACATGCAAGGACTCGAAAGCGTACGGTCTCGGCTTCGCTTCGAGTCACTCGACTGTGAGGCCACCCGCGGTGGATCTTGCGACGTCACGGTTCATCTCGAATGGAACGGCGATACGTACCGCGCTACCGAAGCGGGGCTCGAGACCCGACAAGGGATCATCAAGGCCGCTACCCAGGCCGCCCTCTCGGCCGCCCTCTCGGCCACCCTCTCGGCCACCCTCTCGGCCGCTAGCAACGAAGTCCACTTGCAACTTGTCGGCGTCAAGGCGGTGCGCGCTTTCGACGGATGGGTCGTCATCGTCCGGCTGAGCGGCGAGGGCCCCAAGTACCAACGCCTGCTCGGCGCAGTGCCGTGCGAGACAGAAGAGGAACTTCCCCGCACCGCAGTTCAAGCCGTCCTGGCCGCCACCAACAGGGTCCTGGGGCGCGGTTTGGTGTAGCGGTTTGGTGCAGCGGTCGATGTAGCCGCCTGGTGTAGGATTTTGGCCGAAGATCCGGCAGGGGTTCCTCTTCAGAGCAGCGTACGCATCGCCCGCGAACGAGCGACGCAGACCTCGACCCGAGCAACGCGAGGGGCGAGCAGAGCGAGCGAATCGAGGCGAAGTCGCGGCTTAGCACCCCCGAAACCCAACGACCCCCGCGACCCCAGCCCTACCACGACCCCGATTTGCGGGAGCGGCGGCGAAGAGGAACCCCCGACGGATCAGTCCCCTCGCGTTCTCTGCAGCCCCGTCTGGTACCCTTGCCAGATTCCCGGGCGCACCGCGACGTAGATCGTCTCGAGCGGTCGGTCCGCGTCGCGCATGCCGAAGAGCGCGATGCCGATGTGCTCACCGATCGGCATGATCTGGCCACAGTCGAGACGGAGCTCGTTGCCCGACTTGTCGTACTGCCGTTCCTCGAACGGGATCGCTTCGTCGTTCCGGAACCACGCAGCGTTGCCCGCGTAGGTACCGGCGAAGACGACACCGGGTCGCAGTGTCCGTATCGGTATTCGGCTAGGGCCGACAAGCGTGTCACCCTGGGCCGAAACACGGACCTGGACGTTGTTCGCGGTCGCCAGGCAGACGTTGGCCGGAGTACCCTCCGGAAGAGGCGGCGAAACCTCGCGAGTGAGGCGAACCGTGTCCGGCGGCGGCGGCGGTAGAATGATGGTATCGGGCGCGGGCCGGAGCATGAGCGACGGCTTGTGCAGGAGCCCGTCCCCATTGGGGTTCAACGCCACCGACGCGAGAAAGCCGAATCTCGGTTTGCGGAACTCAGAGAAGTATCCGCCGCCGGGCTCCCCGTAGTTGGCGGCGAGGTACTGGGCCCCGAGCCGAATGCCGCGGACGTCTAACTCCACGCCCATGTTGAGGTCGAAGCCGTTGTACTCGCCCATGAGCGTGAGCAGCGAGGAGGCTCCGAGTCCGAAGTGTATCGCGGATCCGAAGAACCAGCCCTCGGAGTCGGCGAAGTTGTAGAAGCTGAGCTGATCGCCCTCCTGGAACATGCCAGTCCCGTATCCGAGCGAGAACGTAATGTCGTGCTCCGGAAGCGAGCCCTGGTCGAAGCCGCGAATGTGCGCGCTCGCGACGCCGTAAAGGCTCAGCTCCGTATTGACATCGTCGAGGCCTAGGTACGACTTACGGAAGCGGCGGTCGGAGATCCCAAGACGCGTCGGCTGATACGACACACCATCAGCGAAGCTCGGTGCGGTCACATATCGACCTCCCACCGCGAGGCCGATGCCCCGCTTCTGGGGCTGCAGGAGCTGTACGCGACCGAAGAGGCCCCACTGGTTCCCCCCGGACGTCGCGCTGTTGAAGGACTGCAGGGTGGCACCCAACTCGGCACGGTCAAAAAGACCGACCGCCAGCGAGGCGTCGGAATAGAACTCGTCGACCGGTCCGCCGTAGGCGATCGGGTTCCCGCTCGCGTCGATCTCGAGCGAGCGCCCCAGATCCATGAAGAAGCCCGAGAAGGTGCCGGTGATCGTCATGTGCGGCAGAACACTCGCCACCGGGATATCCATGAGCCCGGATCCATACCGAAGCGTGCTCGGCATCGTGGTGGTCTGGGCTGCGAGCGCCGGAGCTGTCAGCAACGTCGATAGAGCTAGTCCCGCGTACCATCCAGTGCGACCCCATACCGTCTTCATGAAGAGATGCCTCCCGTCAAAAAAAGGCGCTCGGTCCAGGGGCGCTCCGAGAGCCCAACAACCGCTTGCTCGCCCCAATCTAGCACAATGCTAGAAACGTGCCGAGAGACAAAACCAGACGTTTACCGAAGGGGCATCGCCTCGAAAGAGTCGGCCATTCGGCCTTACGCGGCGCGGAGTCGACGGGAGGCTAACCCAAGGCTAACCCGTGATTCTTACTCTCCGAGTTGAGCCTCGATCCGGGCGAGGCGACGCGCGATCGACACGACCCAGCCAAGTACCATCACGATCGCGATCGCATATGCGATGAACACGTGCCAGTACGGTTTCAGGCTTGGTGTGGCCATCCGGCTCGCGGTTTCCTGACCGACCAATTCGGTAACGACGAAAAAAAGAGCGAACAGTGGTAGCGCGACGATGCAGAGCTTCTTCATGGTAGTCATCGGGGTCAGGCAGTGGCTTCGCGCGTCCGTGCTTGCTGGCCAGCGCGAAGGGTCTCGAGAGCGTACCGGAGGAGAAAAAGGCCGAGGAAGAGCGTCGTGAAGACCGCGAGGCTCGTGAGCAGCAGCGTGAGCATGTCCCCGGGCAGCGT
>JADFSR010000042.1 GCA_022560615.1 Gemmatimonadota bacterium | reverse complement strand
GGGGAACTGGGTCTCGCTGACCGCCGTGGCCCGCGTCAGCATGCTCGATTTCCTCGGCGAAGAGTTGGACCCCATGGAGCAGGACGGGTTGGAAGCACACGATGGCCTGATCGAGCCGGCCCGGTGCCTACCGATGGGCACACGGCTCTTCCACTCGGACATGGGCGTACTCGCGGAGTGCTGGAAGATCCTCGATCCGATCCCGAGCATCGGCGCTGTACCTGGTGACCTGCTCTTCCACTGTGAGGGGGCGCATACGCACGGACGGCGGCGACCGGAGGGCTCCAAGGTGTCGTGCCGCTGGCCGACACCCTTCGCTGTCATGGACGACGGCGAGTGGCTCTACGTCGCGTTCCTCACGGAAGAGCACTGGGCGGAGTTGCTCTTTCCCAAGAAGGATCAGGAGCAGGAGATGCACCATGTCTGACCAGGTCGGGCTCGGCGAACTCTCGGCCGTATTCGAGGTCATGCGCGAGATCGAAGAGATCGGCGGGCGGCCAGGCGACAGGATCGTGCTGAGACCCTCCGAAGAAGAGTACACGTATTCCCTCGTGCGTGACCTTGGTCCGATTGCTTCCGATTGTTGGGCGTTCACCGACTCGTGTGTTCTGGAAGTCACCGATCCCCCGATGATGGACGGCTTGGCTCTTCGCCTTCTGAAGGAGGGGATAGACGGTCTGGAGCCGTATCTGACGCTGATACCCTAGTTCTACAGGAGGACTGAAATGCCACGAAAACGAACCACCCGCGTCTTCTGGCGAGGCGCGCGAGCCTGGGGGGACTTCCGGGACTACGTGGACGTAGGAGGCGGCCAGGAGCGTCTGGTCGCCCCTGGCGAGTCCTTCGCGACCGAGGACATGGTACGTTGGCAACGAAGCTCGCCAACGAGCGCGTGAAGGAGCTCGAGCGTCTCCGCAGGGGCTCCGGCCTGCTCGAAGAGACCGGCGGTGCGACCCTGGCCACGTATGCGAGCGAGCACCTCATCCGGAAGCAGGAGGAGGGCACGTCCCCACGTCACCTCATCATGGTTGAGGGCCAGCTCAAGACTGCGATCGCGCACTTCGGTGCCGAGCGGGAGCTGTCCACGATCACGACGCGCGACGTCGCGAGGTGGGTGCGCGTGCTCCGGCGCACGCCGAACGGCCGCGGCGGGACCTTCTCGGACGCGACGGTCAGGAAGTATCTGAACGCGCTGAGCGATCTCTTCGCTCGCGCGGTCTCGTTCGATCAGGCGCCAACAAACCCCGCCCGTTCGCTCTACGGCAAGCCGACGCCGGAGAAGAAGCGGGCGCGGTACTTCGAGCCGGCAGAGGTCGCAGCGCTGCTCGAGGCAGCCCGAACACTACCGGTCGATGCCGGCCGTGCCGGCCGTGGAGGAGGAGGGCGAGTCGCGGCCGACGCCTATCCGTGGATCTATCCCCTCCTGGCCACCGCAGCTCTCACGGGCGCCAGGAAGTCGGAGTTGTTCGGCCTCGAGGTCGATGACGTCTCGTTCAAGTACCGCTGCGTTCACGTCCGCCCGAACCACTGGCGGGATCTCAAGACTGCCGGCTCCGAGCGCGCGGTCCCGCTCTGGCCACAGCTCGAGGAGATTCTCCGGGCTTACCTCCTGGAACGCGAGCAGACCGGCGGACTCGGTGCCCTGCTCTTCCCTTCGCACCGCCACGAAGAGGAGCGCATGCTCGACAACGTCGACAGGCTGCTAGACCGAATCGGGGAACGCGCGGGCGTCACCCATCCGCGGCTGCAAGCATTCCGCCACTCATACACGGCCGCCCGAATCCAGACGCTCGAGCGAGGCGCACCGGTCCACATCTGGCAGGTCGCCCGCGAGCTCGGCCACCAGTCCTCAAGCATGATCGAGGAACGCTATGGGCACCTGGCCAGGGTTACCGAACGGTCGGAGGTTGTGGAATTCCAGGCACCGCCGCCGCATCATGCGGCTCAGTCGGTGCCGGCCCCACCCTTCGAGCGAACATGAACGACGAGCCTGAACAGCCCGGGACGACGGTCAAACGGATTCTGCTGGAAGACGAGGCCGGGACGAGAGCAGCCTTTGACACCGCAAGAGACAGCCGGGCTCGCTGCTGCGGGTGTCGTGCTCGACTTGCTCACGTCCGGGGGGCTCATCAGGCTTGCGTCCGCCCTGGGGGGATCGCTGAGAGGGTACACGATCAAGAAGCGGATGCACGTCTTCGAGATGCGGCTAGAGCAACTCACTCAGGACTTTCAGTCGGACAGAGACCGCGTTAGCGACACCGGCAGCTTCGACTCCGAGTATCTGCAGACGGACGAGTTCCAGGAGATCGCCTCCGCCGCCGTGGGCCACGCTCTCCGGGAAATGGATGAGGAGAAGCGTGCCTTCTACGCGCGGCTTCTAGCCAACCGCTGCAACACCTCGATCGACCACACCTGGTATCCGACCGCCCTCAAGCTCGTCCAACAGATCGAGCCAGCCCATGTCGCGATCCTGAGAGCCCTCAGAGATCGAAAGATATTGTTCCCGAAAGACAGCGATGTCAGCATGCGAGACCTGACCCTGCTGCTTCACCTCGATGATCTGGAGGATTTCCGGCCGTCACTGGCAGCCGAGAACAGTGGCTTTGAGCACCCGTTCCCAGACGCAGCTGCGTGGGACGCGGCACTGGGCGGAGCCGAGCCGGCGAACACCGACGCGTACAGGGTTGTGTGGGCCAAGTTCAATGAGTGGCGCCAGGATGCAATCGCTCACGGCTGGTACCTAAACTCAGTCGGCCTGGTCATCCAGGGGGACGCACACCGCCTGCGGATGAGCGAACTAACGGAGAAGCTCCTGGAGTGGCTGTCGGTCCCCGACGAAGGGCACGACTAAACCCGCGTTTGTTACACTGAACGTTACACTCGTTAGAGCACCAAAGCCCCCCAAGGCTCTAAGTCCTTGGAGGGCTTCCTGTTACCACAGAGCGGGAGACCGGGTTCGAACCGGCGACCCTCAGCTTGGGAAGCTGATGCTCTACCAACTGAGCTACTCCCGCTTGGGTCACAAATGTAGCTGGGCGTCTAACCCGGTCAAGAAAGTGCCTCGGCCCGTTCCGCCGTTCCCGAAAGCCCCGAGAAGAGAAAGCGGGCGGCCCGGATCACCGGACCGCCCGCTCGGCGTCCTTGCGCCAGCCAGCGATCAGCCGACCGACAGCGTGTAGCCGTAACCGCCCACCTCGTCCCCGGTGGTGTACTCCACCTCGAAGACCTCCTTCATGCCCTCTCCGCCCACCGTGACCTCGTGGGTTAGCGTACCCATCACATCACCGGTGGCGGTGTAGAACGTGAAGCTCAACGTCACCGTCGCACCCTGATCGAGCGTCTTGTTGCCCACCGATCCAGTTATGCGTGCACCACCATCGCCGAGGCGCGTGATCTGCAGGTCGGATACTTCGACCTCGAGCGCGTCGATTGCGGCGATGAGCTCCCGAGCCCGGTCCTCGTCACCGTTCTGGTTCACCGCCTGGGCCATGATCAGGTAGCCACCCTGGCTGTACGGGTCGAGCTCGACCCAGCGGTCACCCACGGCCGGGATCTCCATGTACGCGGAGTCGAGCTGGAGCGACCTCGCCCACATCTCGAGCGCGTCGCGGTCGTTGACGTTGCGCGTCGCCGCGCCCTCGAAGGCCTGGGCCGCGCGCGTGTAGTCGCTACCGGTATAGAAGCCGACGCCGATGGTGTAGAAGTCGGTAGCGCGCAGATCCGGACGCGCCAGGAGCTTCTCGTACTCGGCGAATGCCCCCACCTCGTCCCCCATTTGAATCAGGACGCCGGCTAGGTTGCGTGCGGCGACCACATCATCGGGGTTCGTCGCGACGAGCCCCCGGTACGCCTCGGCGGCCTCTTCAAAACGGCCTGCGTCAGAGAAGACCTGAGCCCGTAGCGTCGGCAGGTCCTCCGCCTGCTCCCGCCAACTCGCGGCAGTCGTGGAGTCCATGTCCGCGATTTTCTCCGAATTGATGATCGCAAGAGCGGACTCGATGTTCTCGAGTGCGGCATCGTGGTTTCGCAGCGACGCATGGATCTGTGCCAGTGTCACCATCGCTTCGGGCCGGTCGGAGTAGATCGCGTTGGCGTTCTCGAAGATGCTGACCGCCTCTTCATAGTCGCCGGAGTTTACGAGAGGAACCCCCACCTGGTAGAGATCCATCCAAGCACGCTCACGGATGCCCTCATCCTCGAACTCGTAGATCGGACGCAGCCCGGCGGCATGGTCGAAGTGAGTGCCCGCGCCCTGGTAGTTCTCGAGGGCGAGATTCGCCAGAGCAGCCTGACGGTGAGCCAAAGGGTTGCGGCCGTCCTCGGCAATCGCCGCCATGGCGGACGTGAGGGCCAGCTCGAAGTGTGGCCGGGCCTCGGCCGGGGCGTCCGCGTCGTCGCCGGCATCCAGATGGCGCTGCGCTGCGCGTGTGTTCTCAGTCTGACGAGGCCGCTCACCCTGGGCGATAGATGTGCCACCGGGTGTGGACGGACCTGTGGATGCGGCACCTCCGCCACCAGAAGCACAACCAGTCAGTCCGAGACCACAGGCCAGCATCAGGACGAGTCCGAGACGGATCTTCATCTGGGGATCCTCCATTGGGGTCAAACACGTAACGGCGTACAGACCGAATAAAGTAGAGGACGGCAAAAAGCCCGCCAAGGCCCCGCCGAAACGCGACTTCCAATGCGACGGCCGCCCGGACCACTCCCCCTAGCCCAACGCCTCGTCAATACGACGAAACGCTTCGCTCATTCCAACTCCCGCAAGGATCTTGCCGACATCGGGGCCCTTCTCCGAGCCGATGAGCACGAGTCTCAAAGGATGGAAAAGACCGACTCCATGCGCCCCGACATCGCCCCCTCCGGCCCTGACCGCGGCGCTGAGCCATTCGGCCTCCCAGCTCTCTGCGGCTTCGAGCCGACCGCGCACAGCGGAGAGCACCGCGCGCGCCTGCGGATCCGCCCCCACCTCACGCCGAATGGACGCCGCGGCGGCCTCGTCCTCGGCGAAGAGCAGCCCGAGGTGGTCGTTGATGTCACCGTAGGTGGAAAGTCGCGTGCGCAGGGCGTCGACCGCCGGCGACGCATCGGCGCCCAGCGCCGGGAAGCGGTCTCGGTCAATGAACTGCCCGACGTGGGCGGTCAGCTCCTCCAGGCTCTCCAGCGCCAAGTGCTGGTGCGAAACCCACAGTAGCTTCTCGGCATCCAACTGTGTATCGCTCTTTCCCACCCGATCGAGGGACATCGCCTCCACGAGCTCAGAACGCTTCAGCACCTCCTTCTCCTCGGGATGCGACCAGCCCAGCAGCGACAAGTAGTTGAGCACGGCGTCCGGGGGAAAACCCCGGCTCTGCAACTCGGCGACCGCAGTCGCGCCCCCCCGTTTGGACAGTTTGCGACCGTCGGCTCCGAGCACGGTGGGAAGGTGCGCGAACACCGGCGCCGATCCTCCGAACGCCTGGAAGAGCAGGACCTGCTTCGGCGTGTTCGACAGGTGACCGACGCCTCGAATCACGTGTGTGATCTCCATGTCGATGTCGTCGACCACTACGCCGAAATTGTACGTGACCCGTCCGTCCGTTCGTCGAAGTATGAAATCGTCTATATCGCTGGCGGGGAACGAGATAGGACCGAAGATCTCGTCCACGATATCAACATGATCGACGTCTTCCGGAACCGCGAAGCGGATCACGTGCTCTTCGCCGGACTTCAGGCGGGAAGCTCGCTCGTCAGCCGACAGACGCCGACAAGTGCCCGCGTACCGACGTGCGGGACGGTCCGCGCCTGCGTCGGCGTCGTGCGCCTGCTCCGCGCAGAAGCATGGGTAGGCACGTGCGGAGGCGATCAGCCTCTCGACCGCAGTAGCATGCAGGTCGGCCCGTCCACTCTGATGGTACGGCCCGTGAGGTCCGCCGACATCCGGCCCCTCGTCCCAGTCGAGGCCCAGCCAACGCAAATCGTCCAGGATGCCCTGCTCGCTTCCCACGACGTTCCGCTCCGTGTCCGTGTCTTCGATGCGGAGGATGAAGACCCCGCCGTGGCGGCGTGTGAACAACCAGTTGAAGGCCGCGGCTCGAACATTGCCGAGATGCAAGCGGCCGGTGGGGCTCGGGGCGAAGCGCGTGCGTACGGTCACGTTACCCTCCAAGATAGGTCAACACGCGGCTCGCGAGCGCCTCGGAGAAGCCCGGGATGCGGGCGATTTCGTCCCGGGTCGCTTGGCGCAGGCCCTTTATGGATCCGAAGCGGCGCAGCAGAACCCTCTGGCGCTGGGGGCCAATGCCGGGAATGTCGCCGAGCTCGCTGCGAATGGTACGCTTGCGGCGGAGTTTTCGGTTGTACCGCACCGCGAATCGGTGGGCTTCGTCCCGGATGCGCTGAAGCAAGTGCAGCGCGCGGTTTCTCCGGTCGAGCAAGATGGGATCCGAGCTCCCTGGCACGAAGACCTCCTCCTCCCTCTTCGCGAGCGCGATGACCGCCACATCCTCCAGCTCGAGGGAAGCCAGGGCGCTCATCGCGGCGCTCAGCTGACCCTTCCCGCCATCGATGACGACCAGATCGGGCAACGGCTTGTCCTCGTCCCGACGGCGCCGGAAGTACCGGCGGACGACCTCTTCCATGGAGGCGAAGTCGTCGTTTCCCCAATCCCCCTTGATGCGCATGTGGCGATACGCCGCGCGGCGCGGCTCCCCGTTCAGGAAGACCACCGCGCTTCCCACGGTCTCCGAGCCCTGGATGTGCGAAATATCGAAGCACACCATGAGCCGGGGCACCACCTTGAGATCGAGCTCGTCCTGGAGGCTGAAGAGCGCGTCCTCGGCCCGATCCGCGGCATACGCGAGCGCCGCAACGCGGTCCTCGAGCACCTGGCGGGCGTTCTCCTCCGCCAACTCGATCAGACGCAGCTTCTCGCCCCTCTGAGGCACGGTGACTGCGACCTGACGGCCCGCGCCCTCCGTGAGGATCTCCGCGAGCAACGCACGATCTTCGAGCTCACGAGGCAACAGCACGTGCCTCGGCAGATCGACCAACCCCGCGTCTCCCGCGCCCAGGTAGTGCCTAGAGACGAGCGAACTCAGCAGATCCTCTTCGGACTCGTCCCGAATCTTGGCGAATCGCTGCGCGTCGCGACCGAGTAGCAGCCCAGAGCGCACCTTGAGCACGACCCCAGCGCCGAGATCGCCGTCTCGCGCCAGGCCGACGATGTCCAGGTCCCCCCCCTGAGTGCGGTGCACGCGCTGCTCCTTGGCGAGCGCATCCAGACCGGTAAGCACATCACGCATGCGCGCGGCACGCTCGAAGTCGAGCGCCGCCGACGCCTCGCGCATTCGCATCTCCACGTCACCCCTGAGCTCCTCGGTCTCGCCCTCGAGGATGCGCAGGATCTCGTCCGTCATTCTGCGATACTCGGCTTCGCTCTGCAGGCCGACGCAGGGCGCCTTGCACCGTCCGATGTGGTAGTCGAGACACGGCCGGTCGGGTCCGTCCTTCGGCAAGTTGTAGCGGCACGAGCGCATGGTGTGCAGTCGCTTCACGACCTCGAGCGCCTGCCGCATGGGGCCCACCGACGTGTACGGACCGAAGTACCGCGAACCGTCGCTCACCAAAGTCCGAGTCACATACACCCGCGGGAACGGCTCCTTCACGGTGACCTTGATGTACGGGTACTTCTTGTCGTCCTTCATGAGGATGTTGAAGCGCGGCCGATGCTCCTTGATGAGGTTGGCCTCGAGCATGAGCGCTTCGGCCTCCGTGCCGACCACGAGCGTGTCCACGCTCTCGATGAGCCGGACCAACTCGCGATTCTTGGCGCTCAGGTCCGCCTCGCGCCGGAAGTAGCTGCGGACGCGGCTCCGCAGAGCCTTCGCCTTACCGACGTACAGCACGCCTTCCTTGGCGTCTTTGAACAGGTAGACGCCGGGCTTCGTCGAGAGTGTGCGCAAAGTGTCAGTATCGACTGGCACAGCGGTGCTCCGTGGGGTGGTCGTTGGCGGCCCGCCCGGTACGACCGGCCGACGCCTACTACGTGGAACGACGGCGGTTGATCCCCTGCCCGAGCAGCGCGGTGGCGACCAGGTAGAGTACCCCGAACGGAAGGAGCGTTTCAAGCGCGACGACCCACGGTTGAGCCGGCGGCAAGATCAGCTGTAGCGCGACGCCGAGGGCCGCGGCGAGCGAAGCGGCGAGCGTGAGCCGCACGATCGGCCCCGCGCCCGGTCCGTGCGCTCCGATCTTGCGTGCCAGAGCGCGGCGCAACATCACGAACTCGACCCACGCGGCGCAAGACGCGCCCATCGCGAGTCCCGCGGCACCGAGACGTAGGCCCGAGAAGCCGTACCGATCCAGCGGGATCATGGCGATCACCCCGATCACGATCGACACCAGAACCCGCACGTACGCGATCCGAGCCGGCGTTTTTGTGTCGCGGAGTGCGTAGAACACCGAGGAGAGAGCTCGGGAGCACGCCGACACCGGCAGGCCGAGCGCGAAGGCCGCCAGCACGCCCCAGGTCACCAGCGTCTGTGCCGCCCGGAACTCGCCGGTTTCGTACAGCGCCGCGATCACTACGTCCCCCAACGCGAGATAAGCGATCGCCGACGGGATGACGAAGTACGAGACCCGCCGGAGCGCTGCGGCCACACGGGCAGCGAGCACCTCACGATCCTCTCCGCGCATGCGCGACAGTTCCGGCAGCTCGGAGGCCGCGACGCTGATCCCAAACAGAGAGATCGGCAACAGGTAGAACGTCTGTGCGTATCCCATGACCGCAACCGCCCCGTTCGCGAGTAGCCCCGCCAGGTAGAGCTCGAACCAACCGCTCAGGTTGACGACCCCTCGTGCCGCAACCACGGGCCCGAAGTTGCGGATCCCTTCCGGAATGCCTTCGACACCTCGCCCCATGGAGGGCTGTACGCGGTGCACGAGCCGGAGCACGAACGGTAGCTGTACCGCTAGCTGCACACCGCCACCGATGAGCGCTCCCCAGGCGAGAACGACCACCAGGTCGCGCTGTCCGAGGCCCCAATAGATTCCTCCGGCGACCATCGCCGTGATCACGGTGATGTTCCAGAAGACGGGGGCCACGTAGGACACAAAGAACCGCCGGTGACTGTCCAGGATCCCGATCGCCCACGCCGAGATCACCAGGATCCCGCTCATGGGCAGGAGAATCCGGACCAACGTCGTGGTGATCGCCTGTTTCTCCGGCGACCAGCGCGGGAAGAAGAGCGGGACGAACAGCGGCGCGATCATCACGCCTAGCAGAACCGCCGCCGCTGACACCACCGTGAGAAGACCCAGCACGGCACCCGCGAAGCGGTTCGCTTCTTCGTGCTTGCCCTGCCCGAGGAACTCGGAATAGATGGGAACCATCGACGCTGAGAGCGTGCCTTCACCCAGCAGATTCCGCAGCACGTTCGGAAGTCGAAACGCCGCCCGCCACGCATCCGCGAAGTCGCTACTCCCGAAGAAGTGCGCGAAGAGCCGCTCACGAACGAAGCCCATGAGGCGGCTCAAAAAGATGCCCGCGCCTACCCTGGTGGCGGCGCGGGCTTCCCGGCCGGAGCCGGTCGGGGGATCGTCAGTCGGAGTCGTCACCCGGTGGGAGAGCCGCCCCGGTGGACTCGGACCGCTCAGAGAGGAGTTTGGTCACGAACTGACTCTCCTCGTCCAAGCGTCCGATCTCGCTCGTCAGCCGCTCCATCTCGCCCTCGAGAAAGGCGATGCGTTCAGCCATGAGATCCGATGGGCCGTCCAGACTCCGCCGCTCCAGACGGGACGCCAAAGCGCGCCCGACCGACGAATCGAGTACGATCGCCAAGAGCGGGATGAGGAGGACGAGAACCAGAATCAGTTGCCACATGGTCCGAAGTTAGGTTGCGAAGCGCACAGCACAACAGATCATACGCGCCTCACTCAGTCGAAGTTCACCTGAAAGCGTTCGTACAGGGAGTCAAGAACCGCGCCACCGTATCTCGTCAGGAAATAGAGGGGATTCTGGACCCGCTCGGCTGGCGTTCCGTTCGGGAACAGATGTACCTGTGCCTTTTCGAGCTGCGACAGCGCGATTTCGTTCTCGCGCTTGACGGCGTGGAGGATCTTCTTCTCGAGATCGTCGATCGCGGCGAACGCCTGGCTGCGCACGTGCTGCACCGTCCCCTTCAACGTCGGGTCGATCGGCGTCACCGCCTGTTGGAGCTCACCTACACCCTTCCCGATGGCACCACGCAAGCCCCTGAGCGCCTTCTTCACGTCGGCAGGCACCTCCTCCCGCGCGATGTCCCCCGCGACCTCGTGGAACGGCCGGTTGAGCGCGTCGACGTCGAGCCCGAACTTCGTGAGCACCTTGCGAATCTTCGTCTCGACAGGCGTGACACCGAAGCGAGGGTAGACGATAGGCATCTCCAGCCCGTGCGCTCCGAAGTACGCGTGCAACTGTGCGAAATACGCCATTTCGCCCGGCCCGCCCACATAGGACAGCGTCGGGAAGATCATGCTCTCGATCACCGGGCGCAGTAGCACGTTGGGGCTGAGCACCGACGGATCTTCGGCCTGTCGACTGCGCACTTCATCGGCCGACAGTTGCGTATCGGAGGTCCGCAGGCGGAACCCTCCGTCCTGCCTGTAGATGCGTTCGCGACCTGAGGGGCCCTCGAGGAAGAGGTTCACGCCACCCTCGAGGATGGGCACCTGCAGCCCGTAGCCCGCCGACTCGAGGGCATCGGCGGTGGCGCGCAGCACCGTCTCGAACTCCTCACATCGAGCCAGCTCGGCGAGCAGCGTCTCGGCCGAGTGTCGCTTCACGGCAGGGTGCGCCGCGTCGGTGAAGAAGATGCCGAAGCGCCCGAGCAGCTTCTGATAGACGGCGTGGAAGCCCTCGGAGAGCGTCGCCTCGCTCGTGAACGCACCTCGAATCAACTCGAAGTATTCACTACTAAACTCTGTAACAGGAAGAGTTTGTAGAAATTCCTCGACACGGTCTTCGGCGGTTGGCCCAAGCGGGATTCGATGGATCGGGGGATGTACATCGGGGTCGGGTGCGTCGATCGCGAAGCGATGCAGCTCGTTGTCGACGCCAATCAAGTACGTGTGGTTCGCCTCGGCCCAGTCATGATCGTCCGAGGCCACCCAGAAGAGGGGAATCACGGGCTTGCCGAGAGCGGACTCCAGAGCCTCAGCCAAGCGCACCACCGTGAGCGCTTTGTGGACGTTGTACAGCGGCCCTCCAAAGAGCGCCGGTTGCTGGCCCGTAGTGACCATGTAGCCACCGCGCTCGACGAAGCTCTCGAGACGCGCCGCGTCGGCTCCAGGCGGGACGATGATCGCTTCCACGGCTCGCTCCCGAGCCACTCGGTCGAAGCGGCTGTCGACCTCGGCGGCCTTGGCCCTGAAATCCTCCGTGCTTGCGAAGCCCCGAGGGAAGAACGGCCGCACCGACGGCTCCCCCGCCAAGTAGTCCCGAACCACGGGGGAGCCCGAGGGACGGCCTACGATCAGTTCCACGGAGTCAGCCTTTGTGGTACGGCTCGCCACGGGCGATCGTGCCCGCGCGATAGAGTTGCTCGGCCAGGACGAGGCGAGCGACCTCGTGCGGTAACGTCATGGCAGACAGCGATAGTCGTCTCCGAGCTTTCGTGAGCACGTCTTGCGCGAGACCGTGCGCTCCACCGATCACGAACGCCACGCCGGCTGCCGAACGGAGCGCTCGTTCCTGCAAGTACCCCGAGAGTTCCTCAGAACCCATCTCTTTGCCTCCACGCGTCAGCGCAATCAGCTCCAACTCGTCCGGGACCCGCGCCAGCAGGCGCCCCGCTTCGGCGGTCATGACCGCCTCCGAATCCTGTGAGCCAAGCCGGGCTCCGGCGTCCACTTCTTCGACCTCCAGCTTCCAGTAGCGGGCGGCCCGTCGTTCGTATTCCGCAACGACCGGCGCCAGCGGACCCTTCACTTTCCCCACCGCGACGACCAGCAGCCTCACGAGAATCCCCCGATCGCCTCGCTTATTCTCATTTCGACCTCCTCACGGCCCGACTCCCAAACGATGCGCTGCGTCAGGACACGGGCCCCTGGAAGGTCGCTCGCCCACGGCGCCAACTTCACTGCGTCCTTTTCGGTCATGACGACCGCCCGGTCACCCGCCGCGGTCACGATTCTTCTGACGTCGCCGTCGGAATACTCGTGATGATCGGGAAACGCCAACAGCGCGACGTCCCTCCGTAAGAGCACCGCGACATTCTCGCGGAAGTCGTCTGGACGGGCCACTGCCGCCACGACGAGCGCATCGCCTGAGGGCGCGGCGACCTGCTCGCCGCTCAGGTCCCGCCACCCGTCGGGCGCGAGTCGTACGACGCCCACTGGCCGCGACGGCGCGAAGTCACGTGCTCGGTGCAGGATCGCGAGCGCTCGTTCCGAGGAGGCGGTACGCCGTGTAACCAGGATCACGTCGGCCCGAGCAAGCGACGTGGCCGGCTCCCGATAGGGGCCTGTCGGGAGCAACCGACCTGGGAACCGGTCTTCTGCGGCTAGCAGGACCAAGTCGAGATCGCGTGCCAGCTGGCGGTGCTGAAAGCCGTCGTCCAGCACCGCGACGGTCGCGCCGGCGTCGCGCGCGCGCGCCGCTGCGATGATGCGATCCGAGTCGGCCTCGACCGGGACCTCAGGGTTCCATTGGCGGTGCAGCACGAGCTCGTCGTGACCGTAACCGCGTGACACGATCGCGGTGGGCACACCGCGCTCGCTCAGAAACCGGGCCATCCATGCGGCGAAGGGGGTCTTTCCGGTCCCGCCCACCGCGAGGTTGCCGACTGAGATGACGCAGAGGCCTTGAACACGCTGTCCTCCATTTCGCTCGTGCGCCCCATTCCTCATCCACACCAGCAGTCCATACGCCCACGAAGCCGGCGCGAGCAGGCCGGACAGCAGGTACCCGGGCACGCCGGCCTCCCCCGCCCACCAACGGCGCGCGAACAGGGACAGCGCCGCTTTCACTCCTCCGGGCATGACTCCCTCGGCCATGACTCCCCTTTCCATGACTCCCCGGGCGGAACGACCCCTTCGGCGTTCAGCCGAGCGGTGAGTGCGTTCAGGTCCTGCCCTATCTCCGTACTCATGCGTACTAGTTCCGCGCGGCCGGCGTCGCGCGGAACGAAGCGGGGCGGCAGGTATTCGAGTCGAATCCTGGAAAGCGGCTTGGGCACCAGGAAGCCGTCCCAGCTGCGGAACCGCCACCCGGACGAAGCTCCCACCGCGAGCGGAATGATCGGCAGCCCCGTCAGCTGGGCAGCCGCCAACGCTCCGGGCTTGAATACGCCCACGGGGCCCCTCGGACCGTCAGGGGTCAGTGGGCAAGGTCGTGTCCGGCCCTCGGCGGCCCGTACGAGGCCCTTGAGGCCCTTGGTGGCCCCACGTCTGCTCGAACCACGGACGGTCCCGAAGCCGTTCCGCTCGATGACCCGCGTGATGTACTCGCCGTCCGCGTGCTCACTCACGAGCACGACGATCCCCTCCCGGCGGTGATAGTGGACCAACGGCAAGAGCTGACCGTGCCAAAAGACGAAGATGACCTGCTTTCCCTCCCGTCTGAAGTGTCGGTAGTTCTCCGCCCCGATTCGCTCCACGCGCGTCGTCATGAAGAGCGCGGCCACGAGCCCCGTGCCCAGTACGCCGGCCGTCTCGAATATGAGGTTGCGCTTGCGGTCCGTGCTCACGCGCGTGCCCGGAGCAGCCCGATGCCGAGCTCCGCCACGCGCTCTGAGGCGCCAGGCGTTCCCAAGAGGCTCTCGATCTTCGACAGCCCGTCGATCTGTTTCTTATACGCCGGGCTGGCGTCGTCGAGGAGCGGGAGGAGCAGCTCCGCCAAGCGCTCGGGGACCGCGTCGTCCTGGAGGAGCTCGGGCACGATGTCCGCGCCCGCCACCAAGTTCGGGAGCGACACGTTCTTCACGCGGAGCACGCGCTTCACGATCTCCCACGAGAGAGGGGCCATGCGGTAGGCCACGACGAACGGAGTCACCTCGAGCGCGGCCTCCAGCGTCGCAGTCCCCGACTTGACGAGCCCAGCCCGCGCGTGACGCAGGAGCGCCCTGGTATCGTCCACCACCGGGAATCCGACGTGTTCATAGAGATCCCGAGGCAGCGTACTGGCCCTGGAGATCACGGGCTGCACGTCGGGCCTAGACTGCCGGACCGAATCCGCTGCCTGCAAGAAAAGCGCGAGGTGCCGCGCGATCTCCTGCTTCCTGGAACCCGGCAGGATGGCGAGGATGGGGCGAGCCGAGTCCAGCCCCCACGTCTCGTGGAAGGTCGCCGAATCCACCACATCGTCCGGCCGATCGAGCAGCGGGTTGCCGACGTAGTCGACCGTCGCGCCAGCCGCCTCGAGAATCTCCACCTCGAAGGGGAAGATCACGGCAACGTGGTCCGTCACCGCCGCCAATCGCTTTGCTCGTCCCGGGCGCGACGCCCACACCTTCGGCGCGATGTAGTAGACCACCGGACGGCCCGCGTCGTGTGCGACCCGGGCGATTCGCATGTTGAAGCCCGGGTAGTCGATGGCGATAACGAGATCCGTCGACCAAACGACGTCCGTGATGCGGCGCTCCAGCTCCCTAAAGAACTCGAGTCGGCCCACGATCTCGGTGAAACCCATGACCGCAAGCTCCTCGAGCCCGGCGAGTAGCTCCACACCTTCCCTCTCCATGAGTGGACCACCGAGACCGAGCAGACGGGCGTTCGGAAGGCGTCGACGTAAAGCCCGGGCGACGCCAGCTCCATGGTGGTCCCCCGACGCCTCGCCCGCGAGCAGGAGAACGGTCGGCGAGTCCCCCGGCCCACCCACTAGAATCGCGAGCCGAGATACCAGATGAGGGCCATGGTGAGCACCAGCAGCCCCATGAGACGCCTGGGGGGCATTCCCTTCCGGGCGTCGATCCAGTTCTTCTTCCGTCTGCGGCGCACGCGAATGAGTGACATGTGATTTCGCCCTGCTAGAGCGTGATCCCGCGCTCGCCCGCACGGATGAACTCGAGGAGGTGCCGCACCTCGGGGATCGCAGGCACATCCTCGTCCGCTCGTTCGAGCGCCTGTGACAGGTTGAGGTTCGAGCCGAACAGAATGCGGTACGCGTGCTTGAGCGCCTTGCGCACGTCCTCGGAGAATCCGCGCCGCTCCAGACCGACGGTGTTCAGCCCGTAGAGCTTGGGCGGATTCCCCGCGGCGCGGCAGTAAGGGGGTACGTCCTGTGGAATTCGGGAGCCTCCGCCCACGAAAGCATGTGCTCCGATGCGCACGAACTGATGGATCGGGGTCAGGCCGCCGACGGTCACCCAGTCCTCGATGACCACGTGCCCCCCCATGTTCACCGCGTTCGACAAGATCACGTGATTCCCGAGCTCGCAGTCGTGAGCGACGTGAGTGTACGCCATGAGCAGGCAATCGCTGCCGACAACTGTTCGGCCGGCCGCAGAGGTCCCGCGGTTGAGCGTCGCGAACTCGCGGACAACGGTTCGGGCTCCTACCTCCAGGGTCGATTCCTCACCCTGGAACTTCAGATCCTGTGGGTCGGTCCCGAGTACTGCTCCGTTCGCGATGCGGCAGTCCTCGCCCACCGTCGTATCGCGCTCGATGAGCACGCGCGGACCGACCTCCGCCCCGTCCCCGATGCGCACGCGCGGACCGATCAGAGCCCAGGGGCCGATGGTGACGCCCTGGCCGAGCTCTGCCGCGGGATCCACGAGCGCCGTCGCATGGACCTCGGTCTCCCCTCGTGTTCCGACGGTGACGTCGCTCATTTGTCGACGACCCTCGCCATTAGGTCCGCCTCGGCAACCAGCTTGCCATCGACGTACGCACGCCCCCGCATCTTGCAGACATGCCTTCGGTACCGCGTCAGCTCCAACTCGAAGACGATGGTGTCGCCGGGCGTGACCGGCCTCCGCCACTTCACGTTGTTGAGCGACATGAAGTAGACAACCTTTTCCTCGGGGTTCTCCACATGGTCGATCAGCAAGAGTCCGCCCACCTGCGCCATCGCTTCGATGATGAGCACGCCTGGCATCACCGGATGTCCCGGATAGTGGCCTTGGAAGAACGGCTCATTGATCGTGACGTTCTTGATGCCGACGATCCGTTTGCCCTGCTCGTACTCCGTAATGCGGTCCACCAGCAGCATCGGGTACCGATGCGGCAGGTACTCCATGATCTTGGTGATATCGACGACCGGCTGCCGGCCAGAGCACCGACCCTGCCCGGCGATCGCTTTCGCGAGGGCTACGTTGCCACGGTGGCTTGGCCGCTCCGCCACCACGTGAGCGTTGATGCGCGCGCCGATGAGCGCGAGATCGCCGACGATATCCCCAACCTTGTGGCGCAGGAACTCATCCTCGAAGCGCAGGCCGTCGTTCATGACTCCGTCGTCGTCCAGCACCACGGTGTTCTCGAGCGACGCGCCGAGCGCGAGCCCGCGCGCGTGCAGTGCTTCAGCATCCGCCTTGAAGCCGAAGGTCCGTGCCGGAGCAAGCTCGACCGCGAACGATCCGGCTGCCGCGGAAAAAGAGCCGAAGCACCTCCCGATCGCGTCGTGCTCGAAGTCGATCGTGGCTGAGACTCGGAGGCCTGATCCGCGCGTGGCCACGTACGATTGCCCCCCGTCCCCGTCGGTGGTCAAAGGCTCGCCAACGCTGATGACGCGAGCTTCGGCGTCCTGCTCCACCGGCACGGCGTCGCTCAGGGCGCGGAAGTAGTCTTGGAACGACCCGTCTCGGATGGGAATCTCAGGCCCTGTGAGATCGAGTGTCGCGTTGTCGATCTCGAGGGCGCCGAGCGCGGCCATGACGTGCTCCACGGTGAGCACCTTGGTCTCTCCGCAGGCGAGCGACGTACCGAGCTCGGTGTCGACCACGTGGTCGAGCCGCGCCGGCACTTCCGGCGAACCGTCGAGGTCGACACGCCGGAAGCGGATGCCCGTCCCAGGCCCGGCAGCACGGAACGTCAAGGTCGCGGCCTCACCCGAATGCACACCCCAACCTTCCAGCGTGATCTCCTTCGCGATCGTGCGCTGACTGGGAGCGCTCATGGCTGCGTTCCGCCCGACAGTTCGGAAACGATGGATTCCAATCGCTCGACGCGTTTCACCAGCTTCGGAATGCGGCCGAGATGGGCCTGTTTCTTCAGCTGCTCGCGGTGTGGGCGGGCTGGGTGGCCCGACATCGTCTCTCCCGCGGGCACATCTCGCATGAGCTTCGTCGCGATCGCGAGGCGGGCTCCGTCGCCGATCTCGAGGTGGTTACTCACCCCGACTTGGCCACCCATCCACACACCCTGCCCGATGCGCACGGAGCCCGCAACGCCGACCAGTGCGGCGAACAGCGAGAGGGCTCCGACACGGACGTTGTGCGCCATGTGCACGAGGTTGTCGAGTTTCGAGCCCTTCCCGATCACCGTGTCCCCCAGGGATCCTCGGTCCAGCGTGCTGTTGGCGCCGACCTCGACGTCGTCTTCGACGATGCAGCGCCCGACCTGCGGCATCTTGCGGTGCGCCCCGTCTACAAACGTGAAGCCGAAGCCGTCCGACCCCACGCGTACCCCCGAGTGGAGAATCACGCGATCGCCCACCGAGCACTCGTGGTAAACGACGACGTGCGGATAGAAGAGACAGTCGCGGCCGATCTCGGTGTCGCGGCCGACTACACAGTGGGCACCGATCCGCGTGCGATCGCCGATGACCGCGCCAGCCTCGATCACGGCATACGGGCCGATCCGGATTCCCTCGCCGAGGGAGACCCCCTTCCCGATCACCGCCGTGGAATGCACATGCGACGTCCACGCCGGATCGGGGTGAAAGTGCGCCAGCACCGTGCACAGCGCCGGGTAGGCGTCGTCGACGACGACGCAAGGAACGCCCTCCGGCACGTAGGACTCGAGCTCAGACGCTACCAGGTAGGCTCCAGCCCTGGAATCGGGCACGAAACGCGCGTACCGCTTCGTGGCCAGAAACGCGACTTGATCTTCTCCGCTGACCTCATCGACGGGTCCGATACCGCGGATCGACGTGTCGCCATCCCCCTCCAGCCGGCCCCCGACCAGCTCGGCGATCTCAGCCAACGTCAGTCCAGGCACCCCAGTCTGCTTCGCGCTAGAGTCGTTCACAGGCCACACGCGTATAGGACTACTCTACTGCCCCCCTCCGGGCGCTGCAGCCGCCGCGGCCTCGAGCCTACGCAGAACTTCCTGCGTGAGATCCAGAGCCGGGTCCGCCGAGATGATGGATCCGGCGGCGGCGTCGAGTATCATCGCGTAGTTGCCCTCCTCACGCAGAGCCTCGATCACTTCGGTGATCTGGTCCATGATCGGCTGAACCAACTCCGCTCGGCGCGTGTTTGCCTGCTCTTGGAGCTGCGCGGTCCGCTGCTCGAACTCCTGGACCCTGACCTGCAGCTGCTGCTGGCGGTTCGCCTTGGCCTCTGGCGAGAGCGTGAGCTGCTGTTGCTGTAGCTGCTGGTCCAGGTTTTGGAGTTCGGTCTGCAGGCGCTGGATCTCCTCCTGCGCCGACTGCAACTCGGCATCGAACTGAGCCTGGGCTTGCGCCGAGCCGGGAGCGCTCTGCACGATTTCAGTAGAGTTGATGTAGCCGATCTTTACCGTCTGCGCCTCCGCAGCCCCCGCCGAAAGCAGGGTGGCCAAAGCCAGGGACGCGAGCGAAGTGCGTCTCATATGCCAATACTCCGTCAAGTGGTGCACCACAGCCTCGTAAGTTCTAGAAACCCGGACCCATACGGAAGTGGAGCTGCCATCCGGGGTTCGTCTTATCAAATCCATACGCGTAGTCGAGCCCAATAGGTCCAAACGGGGTCACCAGCGACAAGCCCAATCCCGCTCCGCGGAACATGCGCGTCGGGTCGAACTCGCCGGGCCTGCGCCACACATTACCGGCATCGTAGAAGAGCGAGATCCCGATCTGGCCGCTCAACCGTAGGGCGTATTCGGCGGTCACGCTGAAGAAGGCGTCGCCGAGCCGATCGATGTCGTTGATGCCCCCTGCGCGCTCAGGGAAGTAGCCGAGGGGCGTGATCGTCGTCTCGTCGTACCCGCGCAGGTTCTGGCCGAACTGCACACCACCCATCCAGAACCGATCGAAGGGGAACGCCGACGCGTCACCGAAAACGGCACCAGCCCTGAGCGTCAGTCCGAGAGCGAAGCGCACACCACCGGGAGCCCCTCCTTCGCCCATGGCGCTCCCGCCGATGGGGACCCACCAATTCGCGTCGGCCAGCACGCGCGTGAACTGGCCGTCCCCACCGAGCAGCCCGCCGTTCGCTTCGATGTTGATGTTTTGGCGTGAGCCGCTGGTCGGGAAGAGCGGGTGATCCAGCGTTTGACGGGTAAGGCCCAGCGTGAGCTGGCTTTGCACGCCAGGTGGACGACTGAATAGTGACGTATCCTCGGAGTCGCTGAACTGCTCGTACTTCGTCTGCGACAAGCCATAACCGACGAAGACCCGGGAAACCCTCGAGTTCGGCCACGGGAAACCGAAGCGCGTGCTCATTCCCACCCGGCGTCGCCGGCCCGTGGCGAACTGGAAGAAGCGGTCCCGCGAATTGAATAGCGTCAGCGATCCCGACACGAGGCTCTGAAAGAGAGCCGGGTCGGTGTAGCTCACCTCGAAGCTGTTCAGGTAGCGACCGAAGTCCCACCGCAGGCTGCCCGACTTCGCCTGCCCGAACAGGTTGGGCTGCTGGTATCCGATGAAGCCGGAGAGGCCTACGCCGCCCCCGAGCGAGGTGCCGAAGTTGATGGAGCCGGTCTGCTTTTCAACCACGTTGAAGGTGATGTCGACGTCACCCTCCTCGTTCGGTTGGATATCCGGGAACGGCCCCGGCGTCTCGAAGAAGCCCAGCGCAGAGATGTTCTGGTAGCTGCGCAACACCCGGTCCTGGCTATACACGTCACCGGGCAGAATAAATACCTGGTTCCGGATCACCCACTCGTAGGTGTACTCGTTGCCCGAGATCGTTACCCGGTTCACGAGCGCCGGCGAGCCCTCGGTGATCTGCCACGTGGCGTCGATCGTCGGCGGCCCGCCGTTCTCCGAGGGGACCTTGTCGACGATCGGCGTGATGCGGGCATACAGATACCCTTCGTTCCGGTACCGCTCCTCAGCGATCTGGACCGCCTCCTGGAACGCCCCGTAATCGAAGACCTCCCCCTCCTCCCCCCGTGCTTCGTCGCCACCCCCGAATCCGAGGCTGCTCAGGATGCCGCCCCCACGTCTCGCGAAATAGCCCTCGAGCTCCTCGCTGGTGAAGCGACGGTTCCCTTCGACCGTGAACGAGCCGAGTCGGTACTGCTCACCCTCGTCGAGCTCGATGACCAGGCTCGCCTTGCCCGTGCTCGGATCGACGATGACCGTGTCCGAGAGGACGTGAAAGTCCAAGAAACCGCGGCTGCTGTAAAGCTGCGGGAGTTTCACCGAGAGATCTTCGGCCAACCGGAGCTGGTCGAAACTGCCGGAACGGAACCACCAGAAGCCCTCGGGCTTGATGGACATCGCGCCGCGCAACTGGTCGTCGGTGAAATGCTCGTTCCCGATGAACTCCATGTGCGCGATCGTCACGCGCTGACCCTCGACGATGTCGAGGATGATATCGACTTCGTTGTCCTCTCCGGGGACCTGTTCAATCCGCTCGGTGATCTCCACGAACGGAATGCCGTCTGCTGCGAGCTCGGACCGGATGTACGCCTTCGCGTCGAGGATGCGTTGCGAGTTGAACGGCAAGCCCGGCCTCAGCCCGGTGGTGTCCCTGACCTCGCGCGGCGACAGATGCTCGAGCCCATTCAGCTGGACGGTGCGAACCCGAGCCTGCTCCTCGACCTGGATGACCAGCTCCACGGGTGACGTGCCTCGGACCCGAATCACCACGTCCTTGAACTGCCCGCTCCTCATCAACTGCTTCATGCCGCGCTGGATGTCCCGGTACGTGACCTCGGAGCCAGGCTGCACACCGAAGAGCGCCACGATCGACTGCTCCTGGATGCGCTCCGAGTTGCCCTCCACGACTACGGTGTCCACGGACACGGTCGGTTGGGCCTGGGCGGCCACAGCTGTAGGAGACGTCAGCCCCATGATGGCGAAGAAGGCCGCCGCCAGAGCGGTGGCCTTCCCGAGGCGGTCTCGCATATGAGTCAAGTCCGTCACGTCTTGCTCGTCGACTCCACCCGGAGGGTCAAGCCTCCTCCCTCCGGATCCGCGTCCACTTCGACCTCGTCCCCGGCGGCGAACTCGGTCGTGAGAATCTTCTCCGACAGTGGATCTTCGAGGTACTTCTGGATCGCCCGCTTGAGCGGTCGAGCGCCGAACCTCTCGTCGTATCCCTCTTCCACGAGGAATTCGATCGCGGCGTCCGTGAGCGTGAGCGTCATCCCCTCCTCCCCAAGGCGACTCCGCATCTCCTCGAGCAGGATGTGCACGATTTCCGCGATTTCCGCCTTCGTCAGCGGGTGGAAGACGATGATGTCGTCTACGCGGTTCAGGAACTCGGGGTTGAACGCGCGTTCGATCTCCTGACGGACCTTGTCTTGCATGATCTCGTAGCTGGTCCCGCGATCCGCGGACTGGAAGCCGAGGCCTCCACCCTTCGCGATATCCCGCGCGCCCAGGTTCGAGGTCATGATCAGCACGGTGTTCTTGAAGTCGATCACCCGGCCGTAGTTGTCCGTGAGATGACCTTCATCGAGCACCTGCAGGAGGATGTTGAAGACGTCGGGGTGCGCCTTTTCGATCTCGTCCAGAAGCACGACGGAATAGGGGCGCCGTCGTACCGCCTTGGTGAGCGCGCCCGAGTCCTCGTAGCCGACGTATCCCGGAGGAGCACCGATCAGGCGCGACACCGAGAACTTCTCCATGTACTCGCTCATGTCGACACGGATCAGCGCGTCGCTGTCCGCGAACAAGAACTCTGCGAGCGCCCGCGCCAACTCGGTCTTGCCGACGCCGGTCGGTCCGGAGAAGATAAACGAACCGATCGGGCGCCTCGGGTCCTTCAGCCCGGCTCGGCTGCGCCGGATCGCTCGGCTGATCGCCTCTATTGCGTCCTGCTGGCCGACGATGCGCTTGTGCAGTTCGTCTTCCATGTTCACCAGACGGTCGGACTCGGTCTGGCGGATACGCGTTACCGGAATCCCCGTCCAACGACTGACGATGAACGCGACGTCCTCCGAGGATATCTCGGGCCGGTGATGCTTGCGCTCTTCCTCCCACGCTTCCTGCCGCTGCCGGATCGACTGGCTGAACTCGCGCTCCTCGTCCCTGAGTTCGGCGGCACGCTCGAAGTCCTGGTTGCCGATCGCCTCTTCCTTCCGATTCGCGATCTCGGCGAGCTGCGCCTTGAGCTCCTCGACCTCGGGCGGCGGCACTGCGCTCGCGATGCGTGCGCGCGCTCCCGCCTCGTCGATCACGTCGATCGCTTTGTCGGGCAGGAAGCGATCCGTAATGTACCGGTCGGCGAGCTTGGCCGCGTTCTCGATCGCTTCGTCCGGAATCACGATACGGTGATGGTCCTCGTAGTGACCGCGCAGCCCTTTCAGAATCTCCACCGTCTCCTCCACCGCGGGAGGATCGACGATGACCGGCTGGAAGCGCCGCTCCAGCGCCCCGTCTTTCTCGATGTACTTCCGATACTCGTTCAGCGTCGACGCTCCGATGCACTGCAGCTCACCACGGGCGAGCGCCGGCTTGAGCATGTTGGAGGCGTCGATGGCGCCTTCCGCGGCCCCTGCCCCGACGAGTGTATGCATCTCGTCGATGAAGAGAATGACGGTCTTCGCCTGCTGGATCTCGCTCATCACGGCCTTGAGCCGCTCCTCGAACTGGCCCCGGTACTTGGTGCCCGCGATGACCGCAGCCATGTCGAGCGCCAGGACCCGGTAGTCCTTCAGAGCTTCCGTGATCTCCCCACGCGAGATGAGTTGCGCGAGACCTTCCACGATGGCGGTCTTGCCCACACCGGGCTCACCGATGAGCACGGGATTGTTCTTCTTGCGACGGCATAGAATCTCCACGACCCGTTCGATCTCGGTAGCCCGCCCAATGGTTGGATCGAGCTTGTCCTGGCGAGCCAGCTCCGTCAGGTCGCGGCAGAAGTGATCGAGCGCGGGAGTCTTGGATTTCTTGTCGCTTTGCTTGCCGGAGGGAGTGCCGGAGCCCCCTCCTCCGATGCCGGCGGGCTCGGACGGCGTGACGTCGGAACCGAGAACCTTGAGCGTTTCGCCTCGGGCCTCATCGAGTGTCACGCCGAGCGAGTTCAGAACCTGGGCGGCAATCCCCTTCTCCTCTCGCAGGAGGCCGAGCAGCAGGTGCTCGGTACCGACGTAGGAGTGGTTGAAGTCACGCGCCTCGGCCATCGCGAACTCCAACACCTTTTTGGCACGCGACGTATAGGGCAACTCGCCGAGCGCGATGGTCGCCTTGCCCTTGCGCACCGACTCTTCGACCCGCTCGTGGATCTGCTCGAGATCGATGTCGAGGTTCGTCAGAACCGCCGCCGCGACGCCTTCGCCTTCACGGATGAGCCCGAGCAAGATGTGCTCGGTACCCACATAGTCATGCTGTAGGCGGATGGCCTCCTCTCGAGCCATCGCCAACACTTTCCTCACTCGGTCGGTGAAGTTGTAGTTCATCGTCCGTCCGGACTGTCGTTCGGGAGTTCATCAGTTGCCGACGTACCGTCGGACGTGACGTCCCCCTCAGAAGCAAGAATGCGCCGTACAAAGGCCGCACGGTGCGTGTCGCTCTCGGATGAAGGTAGTTCACGCCCCGCGGCCTGCTCCAAGTGAGCCGGCTGCGAAAAAATCATCATCTTGTTGAGCGTGTATACACGGAGGCCGGGGAGTAGTTTCAGAGAAAGCCCCAACCGCACGCCCGAGAGTAAATTCATCAACTCTTCGAAGGAGAGCGACCGCGCATAACGCAGAAGGCCGTATGCTCTCCAGATTTTGTCTTCGGTTACACCGCGCGCGTCGCGCAGCAGTACCTGTCTCGCCTGCACTTCATATTGGATCACTTGGCGGGCGACCTTGTCGAGGTGATCCACCAAGTCTTCCTCGGTCTTCCCCAGCGTCGTCTGATTCGATACCTGGAAGAAGTTCCCCACGACCTCGGACCCCTCGCCGTACAGCCCGCGGAAGGTCAGTCCCACCTGGCCGAGCCCCTGGAGCACCTTCCCGATCTCCTTGGTGAGGACCAAGCCCGGGAGATGCATAAAGACGGATGCGCGCAGCCCAGAGCCCACGTTGGTCGGACAGCTCGTGAGAAAACCGAACTCGTGGTGGTAGGCATACGGCAACTCACGACCGAGCTCTTCGTCGAGCCGGTCCACCATGCGCCATGCCTCTCGGATGCGGAGGCCTGAGAGCAAGCTCTGGACACGGAGATGATCCTCCTCATTCACCATTACACTGATGGGATCACGACTCGAAAGATGGACCGCCGTACCTCGAGGAGGACCGCTCTCTTCGTCTCCGAGAAGATCTCTCGTCACCAGTCGCCGTTCGAGCAGGATCCGGCGCGTGCGTGTCGCGACGTCGGGCATCTCGAGCAGTGTCCCACCCGATAGAGTCTCGGCGTGCTCGATCGAGCTCTTGAAGAGTCGGAGAACCGCCTCGCGGTCGTTCACGCGAGCCCGTGGGCCGAACGCGTGCCCCTGGAGGTTCCGCGCGAGCCGAACGCGGGTGGACAGCACGATGTCGGCGTGCTCACCGCTGGCATCGAGCCAGCTGAGCCCGTAGTCCGGTATCGTCGTGAAGTCGTTCATCCGCTCTACTGTCCTGTCCTCACGCGGGCTCGAGGGATCGGATCTGATCCCTCACTTCGGCCGCCCGCTCAAAGTCCTCTGCCTCGATGGCGCGATCAAGCTTACGCCGCAGCCCGTCCAGGCGTTTTTCCATTTCGGACGCAGTCGGGTCTGGCGGGAGGTACACCTTTCCCACGTGCTGCACGCTTCCGTGAACGCGACGTAGCAACCGGCGAAGGTGGCTTTCGAACGTCTGATAGCAATGCGGGCATCCGAGGCGACCCGTCTCGCGGAACTGCCCGAACGTAAGGCCACAGAACGAGCACTGGCGGTCAGCGTCGAGCTCATCGTGTCCGCGCTCGTCGCCCATCTGGGCGAGAAAGTCCGTGAGCGGAAGGCTGCTCGGCTCCGGAGCCGGCTCGAGCCCCTTCTCGGCAGCGCACGCCTCGCACAGACGGAACGTGGACATCTCATCCTTCACGATCTGCGTGAAATTCACGACCGCGTCGGACGAGCCACAGCTATCGCAGATGTTGTCTGGCATCGTGAAACGCGTATTGCGTGAACGTTGGTGGGCGCCGGCACCGTCCGCGACGCTGCTCGAAGCCCTCTTCAACGCAGGCTACACCTGAGGGACCGGTTGGAGCCGCCCTCCAACAAGTTCCAGAATCCGGTCCGCCCGAGCTGCCAGCTCGCGGTTGTGCGTCACGATCACCATCGAAACCGCTCGCCGCTCGCGAAGCCGGAACAGCAGGTCGTGAAGGCGCTCGCTCGTTTCGGTATCCAGGTTGCCCGAGGGTTCGTCCAGGAGCAGTACGAGAGGCTCGTTGACGAGCGCTCTCGCGACCGCCACGCGCTGCTGCTCCCCGCCCGATAGCTGACTCGGCTTGTGGCCCTCTCGATGGTCGACGCCGACAGCGACCAGAAGGCTCGACGCCCTCTCCGTAGCTTCGCGTGGCGACGCGCCGGCGATGAGCGCCGGCATCATCACGTTCTCGAGCGCCGTGAACTCCCGCAGCAAGTGGTGGAACTGGAAGACGAAGCCCACGTGCTGATTGCGTACGTGGGCGAGCTCTTCGTCCGCCAGGCCGGCGACCGACCGACCACCCACCAGCACCTCCCCACCCGTGGGCACGTCGAGCGCCCCCAGAAGGTGGAGGAGCGTCGACTTCCCCGCGCCACTCGCCCCAGTGATCGCGACAACCTCTCCCGCCGCAATCTCGAAGTCGACCTCCCTCAGAATCTCCAGTCGGCTTCCATCCCCAGCGATGAAGCTCTTTCGCAGGTGCTTGGCCGCGAGCGGCGGTGGTGCGCCGTTCGTCGCCGCCACAGTCGTCTCGTCAGTCATGACGGATCGCGTCCACCGGCTCGAGGCGGGACGCCTGGATCGCCGGATACACGGTGGCGAGGAAAGCCACGACGATGCTGCCAACGACGATCATCAACACATCAGGCACGTAGATCGAGACCGGCAGGCTGTCCACGAAATACACGTCGGGCGGGATCTTGATGATGTCGTAGCGGTCGATGAGCAACCCGACCCCGACGCCGAGCACGGAGCCCAAGAGCGTGCCCACCACGCCGATCCACGCCCCCTGCAGCACGAAGACCCTCAAGATGCCTCCCCGAGTCATGCCCATGGCCTTCAGGATGCCGATCTCGCGGGTGCGATCCGATACCACCATTACCAGGGTGCTGACGATGTTGAACGCGGCGACGACCAGAATGAGGCCGAGGATCAGCCCCATCGCAATCTTCTCGAGCTTGAGCGCGCTGAAGAGCGCCCGGTTGGTCACGATCCACGACTCGGACCAGTAGGGGAATCCGCCCAACGCCTCCTGCAACCGCTGCGCCACGACCTGGGCCATCTCCGGATCCGTCGTGCGAACGCCGATCCCGCCTACCGTATTGGGGTCCTCGATGCCGACCAGCTCCTGAGCGACCTCGAGCGTGGTGTACACGTTCTTCATGTCGTAGTCGTACATGCCGGTCTTGAATGTGCCCGTGACCTCGAATTGCCTCAGCGTCGGGACCAGTCCGCCGAAGAGGTCCAATTTGAGGTTGTCGAGGGCCATGAGCACCACCGTGTCTCCTTTGAAGAGCTGCATACGGTCCGCCAGAAGCGAGCCCATGAGCAGCGGAGACAGGCCGGACTTCGGCGGCTCGAGGTCGAGCACACCCTCGATGATCTGCCTCGCCATGTCCGTGGGCGGGGCCCCGATCGTGTCGAACGCGATACCATAGAGCTCGGCAGATTGAGTGTATCGAGTATCCCCTTTGCCCCGGACGATCGACACCTGCGCAAGCACGAACGGCGCGGCGCCCGTCACGTGCTCCGTGGCGCGTATCTTTTCGAGTACGGTCGGATAGTCGTGCAGCCGCAAGCTCGTGCCCTGCTCCATAACGACCACGTGCGGCGTCGACTCCAGGATCTTCGATTGGAGGTCCTCCTGCATGCCGGTCATCACTGCGATCACGATGACGAGCGCCGTCACGCCGACGGTCACGCTACCGAGCGCGATCCACGTACTGAGCGATAGCAGGCCCTGTCCTCGGCTAGCGCCGAGGTAGTGGCGGGCTATGAACCAGTGCAGGCGGCCGTTGCTGCCGCGCCCCCTCGAAGCGCTCACTCTTCGTCCCGGAGCATGGGAAACAGGATGACGTCCCGGATCGAGGACTGGTTCGTCAGCATCATCACCAGGCGGTCCACGCCCAAGCCGACACCACCGGTGGGTGGCATGCCGTACTCGAGCGCGCGGATGTAGTCCTCGTCGACCTGTTGAGCTTCTTCGTCCCCCGCGGCGCGCAGCGCCGCCTGGGCCTCGAAGCGCTGCCGCTGGTCGATCGGGTCGTTGAGCTCCGAGAACGCGTTGAAGATCTCCGCGCCGGCGATGTACAGCTCAAAGCGCTCCGTCAGACGTGCGTCCTCGCGGCTCGGCTTCGCGAGCGGACTCAGCTCCTTCGGGTGGTCGATCACGAACGTCGGCTGAATCAAGTCGGGTTCGACGAGCTCACCGAAGAGCTTGTCGATCAGCTTGCCTCGGCCGGCACCGTCGAGGTCTGGGACCTGCAGCTCCTCGGCCTTTGCCCGCAGCTCGCCCTCTCCCATCTCATGAACGTCGAGACCCAACGCATGCGACAGGCCGCCGACCAGACTCAGACGCCGAAACGGAGGCTCGAACGTGATCTCGTGCTCTCCGTACGTGACTGTGCGCGAAGCGATGACGTCGTCCAGCACGTACAGAACCATGCGCTCGACCAGATCCATCTGGTCTCGGTAGTCGGTGAACGCCTCGTACCACTCGAGCATGGTGAACTCGGGGTTGTGCATGCGGCTCAGCCCCTCGTTTCGGAAGTCCTTCGAGATCTCGTAGACCCGATCCAAGCCCCCGACGATGAGGCGTTTGAGGTACAGCTCGTCCGCGATGCGCAGATACATCGTCTGGTCCAACGCGTGGTGATTCGTCACGAACGGCTTCGCGGAGGCGCCACCGTACAGCGGCTGGAGCACGGGCGTCTCGACCTCCAAGAAGCCCTCCGAATCCAGGAACGAACGTAGAGCCGTGATGATTCGGGAGCGCGTGCGAAAGACCTCCCGGACCTCGGGATGAACAGCCAGGTCAGCGTAGCGTTGTCGGTAGCGCGTCTCCTGGTCCGAGAAGCCGGAGTGCACCGTGCGTTCACCTGTCTCCAGGTCGGTCTCGACCTTGCCGAAGGGAAGCGGCCGCAGCGACTTGGTGAGCAGCGTATACGACTCAGCCCGGATCGTGATCTCGCCGGTACGGGTGCGGAAGGCGCGCCCCTCCACCCCGATCCAGTCCCCGAGGTCGATCAGGTCCAGGTCTCCGAAAGGTCCGTCACCGAGCACGTCCTTCTTGAAGTAGATCTGGATGCGACCATCTCCGTCCTCGAGGTGCGCGAACGCGCTCTTGCCGTGGCCCCGCCAGCTCACGATGCGACCGCCGAGTCGGGCCGACTCCCCGTCGCCGTCTTCACTGAGCCCGCCCTCCTTCTCAGCCGCCTCGAACGACGCGGCGACCGCGACCGTGCGATGCGTCGGGTCGTAATTGTACACGAAGGGCTCGATACCCCGCTCGCGGAGGGCTTCGAGCTTTTCGCGCCGTATGCGGAGCAGCTGGCTCAGATCTTCCATAGGTCGGTGCGGGTCTACCGGACCGCGCCTAGCATTTTCAGATAGGCTTCGATGAACGGATCGATCGCGCCGTCCATCACGGACTGGACGTCCGTGATCTTGAGCTCGGTCCTGTGGTCATTGACCATCGTGTACGGTTGGAAAACGTAGGACCGAATCTGGCTCCCGAAACCGATATCGGTCTTCTGCGCCTCGAGCGCCGCTCGCTCCTTTTCTTTCTCTTCCAGCGCGTGCTGATACAGGCGGGCGCGCAGCATCTTCATCGCGGTAGCGCGGTTCTTGTGCTGAGAGCGCTCCTGCTGGCACTGGACCACGATCCCAGTCGGCCGGTGCGTGAGACGGACCGCGGAATCGGTCTTGTTCACGTGCTGTCCGCCGGCGCCGGACGCGCGGTACGTATCGACACGGAGGTCGCCGTCGTCGATCTCGATCTCGATGCTGTCGTCCACCTGAGGATAGATGAAGACGCTCGCGAACGAGGTGTGCCGGCGAGCCTGCGCGTCGAAGGGCGAAATACGCACGAGGCGGTGAACGCCGCCCTCAGCCTTGAGGAATCCGTACGCGTGCTCTCCGTTGATCTCGAGCGTCGCGCTCTTGATTCCCGCCTCCTCCGCCGGCTGGAGGTCGAGAACATTGACCGTGAAGCCACCCCTCTCGGCCCAGCGCGTGTACATGCGCATGAGCATCTGGGCCCAGTCCTGGGACTCGAGCCCACCAGCCCCCGGATGGATCGTGATGATCGCCCCCCGGTGGTCGTCTTTGCCCTGGAGCATGGTGCGTAGCTCGAGAGCCTCGACTCCCTTCGCGAGGTCAGCGACACCGCTGCCGAACTCGGCCGCGAGCTCCGCGTCGTCCTCCTCCTCGAGCAGCTCGACCAGCGCGCGCAAATCCGACACGCGGCCATCGAGCGCTCGCCAGGGCTCGAGCCAGCCCTTGATACTATTGGATTCGTCGATGACCGCCTTGGCCAGCTCTTGCTTGTCCCAGAAACCGGGCTGAGCCATTTCAGAATCGAGCGACTTCAGGCGCTCCTGACGTGCGTCGAGGTCAAAGATACCCCCTGAGCTCCCGGACAGTGTCGCCGAGATTCTCGAGTTGCTGTAGCTGCTCCTTATTCATTCTACACCATGTGTTTTTGGGGACTTTCGCCGTGAGAGCTAGAAGAGCTGTTCGCCCTTCGCGAGCACGTCGTTGAGCGCCTGGCGCCAGAATTCCAGGCCATCTCCTTCGGCCATCTCGGCGCCAACCTGCTCCACGTACTCCTTCCAGGACTGTTTGATCTCCTCCTCGAAGTCCTCCTTCAGCGTGCCCTTGGCCAGCGCAGACCGGTGTAGGTCGGCGTTGTACATCGTCATGTCGGACACGAGAACTCTCGCGAGGCGCTTCGCCTTGTCCTTCGGATCCCTTTTGCCGAAGGAGAAAGCGCTGACCTTCGGGGCAGCATCCTCAGCCGGGGCGGGTGCCTCTTCCGTATCCGCCGGCGCATCCCCGCTGAAGACCGAGCTCGTAGCCGGTCCTTCGTCGGCGGCATCGTCGTCTTCCACCTCAACTGAGAAGTCCGGCTCCGCCGGTGCCTCCGTGCTGAAGTCGCTCGTCATCTCTTCTTCCGGCTCGACAGCGAATTCCGGCTCTGGCTCCGGTTCGGGCTCCGGCTCGGCGGAGACCTCTGCCTCTGGTTCGGGCTCCGGTTCCGGCTCCCACTTGGCAGCGACCTCTGGCTCTGGTGCGGGCGCGACCTCCGGCTCTGGTGCGGGCGCGACCTCTGGCTCTGGTGCGGACGCGACCTCTGGCTCTGGTGCGGACGCGACCTCCGGCTCTGGTGCGGACGCGACCTCCGGCTCTGGTTCCGGCGCGACCTCCGGCTCTGGTTCCGGCGCGACCTCCGGCTCTGGT